>CANSNO010000050.1 GCA_947648385.1 uncultured Clostridia bacterium | reverse complement strand
GAGCCGCCTTATGGCCCTCGAGGGCGCCAAGGTCATGATAGTCCCCGCCGCCTTTAATATGACCACAGGGCCGGCCCACTGGGAGCTGGCCTTTCGCCAGAGGGCGGTCGACAACCAGCTTTACACCGTCGGCGTGTCTCCGGCAAGGGATGCAAAGGGCGTCTATGTGGCCTACGGCAACTCGATGGTCTGCGACCCATGGGGCAATGTCCTCTGCCGCATGGACGGCGGCGAAAACATGATGATAAGGGAGATAGACCTTGACATGGTGGACGATATCCGCGTCCAGCTTCCCCTCCTTTCGGCATTGCGCGAGGACGTTTACCAAAAGTACGGCAAAAAAAGGGGTTGCATAAATAACTGAAAAGCTGTATAATAACATCCGACAGAGTAGGTTCGCCTGTGCAGTGCTTCGGGGACGGGGAGTTGTCCCGGGGACGAAAGGCCGTTTATCGGTCGCAGTGGGCGCGCCGCATCCCGCTGTAAGGTCGAAGCATTATATCCTCCTTTGGCGGAAAAATATCCAAAGGAGGATTTTTTTATGTTCAAAACGCCCTTTTCCGCCAATTTCTGGCGCCAGTCGGCCAAATCGGCCGCCGAGCTGAAGGTTCTTATCGTATGCGCCATGTGCATGGCCTTTTCCATCATTCTGGGGTATTTTTATATCCCCCTAAGCGAGAACCTGACCATAAGGTTTTCCTATCTCGCCACGGCCACTGCCTCTCTTGTCGCCGGGCCGATAGGAGGGGTGGTTTACGGCTTTGCCGTCGATATTCTCGACTATTTCATGCATCCCACGGGCGGCTTCTTTTTCGGCTATACGCTGTCGGCCATGGCCGGGGCCTTTTTCTACGCCCTGTTCCTCTACCGCCAGAGGATAACCGTCTTTCGCATTTTTCTCTGCCGCGTCTGCGTCAACTATCTTGTCAATGTGCTTATGGGCTCCCTTTGGAGCAATATTATCTATGGCAAAGGGTACATATATTACGCCGCCAAAAGCCTTGTGAAAAACTCTGTCATGCTGCCCATAGAGGTCGTCGTCATGACAGTCTTTTTCTCCCTGCTCCTTCCGGCCTTAAAATCTTCAAAGCTCATTCCGCCCGAGCAAAACACAAAAATAAAGTTCTTTTAAAACAAAATCGCCTTTTATAATTCCAAAAAGTTTTTCTTGACAAGAGAGAAAAAAGGTAGTATTATTTCTCACAGATAAATATTTCAAAGGCGTTGACGAAGAGAGTAGTCAAACTCGAAAAGGCAAAGAGAGCTTCCGGTCGGTGCGAGGAAGCGCGAGTAGAGGATGACGAAGTACACTTCCGAGCCGCGGCCCAAAAGGTTTTCACCGAGTAGGCGCCGACGGAGTTCCACCGTTATCGGGAAGGACATTTGATGGAATGTCGTGTAACAGGTGGTTATGATTGCTTTTCTTGGCTCTCATCCTTTTACGGATGAGAGCTTTTTTATTTGTAAAACAACCGGCACGGCAGACAGCAAAATCTTTTTAAAAGAGGGTGATTTGGCTATGCTGGTAGCCGGTATGTATTGCTTCGTTTGCATGAGATAAACTAATTATTGTAAACGAAAGGACAAAATGAAAATGAAGAAGAAAAACAAGATAACGGCCCTGATTCTGGCCGCGCTTATGATATTCGCCTTTGTCTCCTGCGGCAAAAAGGAAGACGACACTCAGATTGACAACAACATTCAGAATGAACAGAACGAGACGGAAAAACATCCCGACAGCCTTGTGATAGCCCTTGAGAGCGAACCGACGACACTGAACCCCTATGACCACGCCGCCGTCACCTCGGGCTACATGAACCAGCTGACCTATAACAGGCTTTTCAAATTCGACGTCGACACGCTGGAGCCTGTCCCCGACCTCTGCGACACCTTTGAGAACGTCGACGAGCTGACATGGCTCTTCAAAATAAAGGAGGGCGTCAAGTTCCACGACGGCACCGTCATGACGGCCGATGACGTCAAGGCCTCCATGGAGTTCGCGCGTCAGTTCACATCCTCCAACAAATACACCTCCTTCTGGCAGGCTGTCGAGGTGGTCGACCCCCTGACCGTCAAGGTGGTCACCAACACCCCCTACGCTCTCATTCTCAGCGACCTTGCCGCCAACGGCAACACCATACTCCCCAAGCACCTTATCGACGAGGGCAACGACTTTAACCTGAACCCTGTCGGCTCCGGCCCCTATAAGTTTGTCGAGTGGACGCTGGGCGACCATCTGACATTCGTCAAGAACGACGAGTATTTTGACGCCGAGCATATGCCCTCCATCACAGATTTGACATGGAGGATAATCCCCGAGGGTTCCTCCAGAACGATAGCCCTTGAAACGGGCGAGGTCGACCTTGTCATTGACGTGGAATCGACCGACGTCGACCGCCTGCGCGAGACCGAGGGAGTCAGCATCGTCGAGCGCGAGGGCACGAGGATGAACTTTATGGCCATGAACAATGAAAAGGCCCCCTTTAACGATCCCCTTGTCCGCAAGGCCATCAACTGCCTGATAGACAAGGAGGCCGTCGTGGAGGTCTCGGCCAACGGCCAGGGCAAGGCGACAGTCGGCTTCAACCCCTCCTCCTATGCCGGAACGACCGACGAGGGCGCCGACGGACACAGCCTTGAAAAGGCCATGGAATACTTTAAGCAGGCCGGGGTCGACCCCACAACGCTGACCTTCTCCTGCATGGCCTACACCGACGCCACGCGCAGAACGGCCGAGGTCATCCAGGGCTGTCTGCTCGAGGCCGGTATAACGATGAATATCGAGTCTCTTGACTTTGCCGCCTTCCTCTCCCGTCTTCTCGACGGCGATTACGAGCTGGGCATTGCCGGCTATTCCTCCACCGACGTGCTGACATACATGAAGTCCTTGTGGCACTCGGGTTCCATCGGCGCCGCCAACAGCGCCCGTATAAACAATCCCGAGCTTGACGCTCTTATCGACGCCGCTTCCGTCGAGCTGGACACGGCCAAGCGCGAGGCCCTCATCTCCCAAATATGCGTCATGGTCAATGGCGAGGCCCCCATATCCCCCCTCTTCACCTCCTCGGTCATACGCGCCTTCAATTCCGATCTTCAGGGCGTAAAGGTGTCGGCGTCGGGTCTGCTCTACATTTGCGACCTCAGTTGGAAATAGAAAAAATGTCTTTAAAATCTCTTGACAATTAAATATTGTCGGAGTATAATACAAAACAAATCGAACAGACAAAGGCTATGACAGAGAGAGTAAGCGAGCCCGAAAGGCAAAGAGAGCCTCCGGTTGGTGCGAGGAGGAGCGATTAGGGAACGCCGAAGTTCACTCTTGAGCTGCGGACTCAAAGGGAGCTTTCCCCGGTAGGATCCGACGGCACTCCGCCGTTATCGGGAGAGGCATTTGATGGAATGCCGCGTAACAGGTGGTTATGATTGCTTTTTAAACGCTTTCATCCTTTTACGGATGAAAGCGTTTTTATTTTGCTGTTAAAATCAATAAAAAGAAGGTGGTCTTGGCTATGACGATAAAGAGTATAGCCGGTATGTTTATCCTCGCTTGGTAAAACAGAAAAGAAATTAAAGTGAGGTAAAACAAAATGAAAAACAAAAAAATAATCGCTCTTCTGCTTATAATAGCCATGGGTCTGTCCCTCTACGCCTGCTCAAAGGCCGAGGGCGAGATAGAGAATAACGACCCCGTCGCCGACGAAACCGACCGGCCCGAAAAGCATCCCGACAGTCTTACAATAGCCATCGAGAGCGAGCCGACGACCCTGAACCCCTATGACCACGCCGCCGTCACCTCGGGCTATATGAACCAGATGACATACAACAGGCTGTTCCGCATTGACACGGCAACGCTGGAGCCTGTGCCCGACCTGTGCGACACATACGAGAATGTCGACGAGCTTACATGGCTCTTCAAGATAAAGGAAGGCGTCAAGTTCCACGACGGAACCGTCATGACGGCCGATGACGTCAAGGCCTCCATGGAATATGCGCGCCAGTTCACCTCCTCCAACAAATACACCTCCTTCTGGCAGGCTATCGAGGTCGTCGACCCCCTGACGGTCAGGGTTGTCACCAACACCCCCTATGCCCTTATCCTCAACGACCTTGCCGCCAACGGCAACACCATTCTTCCCAAGCACCTTATCGACGAGGGCAACGATTTTAACCAGAACCCCATCGGCTCCGGCCCCTATAAGTTTGTCGAGTGGACGCTGGGCGACCATGTGACCTTTGTCAAAAACGACGAGTATTTTGACGCCGAGCATATGCCCTCCATCACAAATGTGGTGTGGAGGGTCATCCCCGAAGGCTCATCCAGAACGATAGCCCTTGAGACGGGCGAGGTCGACCTTGTCATAGACGTGGACACCACCGACAGCCGCAGGCTGATGGACAATGAAAAACTGGGCCTTGTGGAAAAGGAGGGCACCAGGATGAACTTCATGGGCGTCAACACCGAGCGCGCCCCCTTCAACAACGCCGATTTCCGCAAGGCTGTCACGGCCGCCATCGACAGGGAGGCCGTGCTGACAGTGGCGGCCAACGGCCACGGCACGGTCGCACTTTCCCCCAACCCTCAGGTCTACCGCGGCTCCTCAAGCGAAAACACCGTCTCCTATGACGTTGAGCAGGCCAAGGCCTATCTGGCCGCCTCGGGCGTCTCGCCCGAAGACGCCGTCTTCACCTGTATCACATATACCGACGCCACGCGCAGAACGGCCGAGGTCATCCAAAGCTATCTTATGGAAATCGGCATAACCATGAATATTGAAAGCATGGACTTCGCCGCCTATCTTTCCAATATGCTTGACGGCAATTTTGACGCCGTCATCGGCGGCTTCACCTCCTCCGACCTTCTGACCTATCTCAAGTCCCTGTGGCACTCGGGCTCCATCGGCGCCTCCAATGTGCCCCGTGTAAACGACCCCGAGATAGACGCCCTTATCGAGCAAGCCATGACGACCCTCGACACGGACCGGCGCGCCGCCCTTATGGAACAGGTCTGCGCCAAGGTCAACGGCGACTGCCTTATGATATCCCTTTATACATCCTCTGTCATTAGGGCCTATGATTCAAGGCTTCAGGGCGTCGACGTCAGCGCCGCGGGCGGTATGCTCTATCAAGACCTCCGTTGGGCCGAATAAGCATTTTAAAAGCGTCCCTCAAAAGGGACGCTTTTTTATTTGCCTGACGCGGAAATATAATATATAATATAGACAAGTATAAAAAAAGGAGGCACCATCATGAACGCCGTTATCGAAAATATCCTGACACGCCGCAGTATCCGCGCATTTACCCCCGAGAAGGTCAAAAAGGCCGAGCTGGAGCTTATGGCCAAGGCCGGACAGTACGCCCCCAGCGCCATGAACAAGCAGACTTTCCAGATAACCGTCGTCCAAAGCGCCGATATCATCAAAAGGCTTTATACGGCCATACCAAAATACATGGAGGGTCTGACCGACTATAACTTCTACGGCGCCAACACATTGATTTTGATATCCGACATAAAGGATAAGGAGATAGGCCAGATGGACTGCGCCTGCGTGGCCGAAAATATCTTCCTTGCCGGACACAGCCTGGGCGTCGGCACCGTGTGGATAAACCAGTTCCGCGACACAAGCGACTGCCCCGACGTCCGCGCCGCTTTGACCGCCGCCGGCGTGCCCGAAAACCACAGGGTATGGACGGCTGTTGCCGCCGGCTACCCCAATGAAACGCCGACAAAGGAAAAGACGGCCACCGTCAAGTTCTGCGAATAATTGCTTTTTGTTACTTTTTCTCAGAAAAAGTAAAACTTTTTGGTTCTTTTGTGTTTACAAAAGAACGACCTTCTTCGCCGCTCTGCGGCGAACATAACGGAAATAACGAAAAAATACCCTGCCTGTCGGCAGGGTATTTTTTGCCTCCCTTTAAAAGGAGTGATAGAGACAAAGCTTTATTCCTTATAGATATTCATTCCCGGCTCATACGCGTCGCGCAGATAGTGGGTGTTATACTTTGTTTTGTCTATCATGGGCGCGCCGCTTGAGCCTCCGGTTCCTCCGGCCAGAATCATGCCCTTATGGTTAAAGCCGATATAATTGACCACGGCAAACCTGTAATAGGCCTCGGCCAGTTGGGCCGTGTTGCCGCCTTTGCGGTCCCCTCCCAAAACAATCAGTATATTTTTTATTCTATACTCCCAATAGTTTATGTTATTCTATATGCAAACCGTATAATTTTATTTAATATAACTTTAAGTAATCATTTTCTGACCTTGAAGGTCATGACCTCTCCCCTGAGGCCGCCGCCATACCATTTCGGCCCACGGTGAAGCTTCAGCTCGACCACGCCGTCATAATCAAAGGCCTTGCGCCAAAAGGCGTGGGAAGGATAGTTCTTCGGGTGCATCATCAGCTGCCACCAGCCGCCGTAGCTCTCCACCAGCAGTCTGGCCGCCGCCGTGCCTATTTTCTCCCTGCGGAACTCGGGGGCAATATAAAACTCGGCTATCGAGCGGCTGGGCTTCCACAGCGTAACATAATGGTTCCTGTTGACAAAAACAAGCCCGGCCCTCTCACCGTCGACAGTTATAAAATAGGGCGTCTTGTCCCTGTCCTTCCAGTAGGCATCAAAGCAGTAATAGTGATACATACCGTCGCTTTCGCGCTCCATCGGCTCGAAGGCCGAGAACTCGGCAATGTATCTCTGCATCATCTCGAACATGGCCCCTCTGTCCTCGGCCTCGGCCTTGACAAGTCTAATGACCTTCATGTCAAACTCCTAAAAGAGATAATCGGTAAACATAACTTCCTCGCCCTTTTCAAAAAAGACGCGAGGCACCCTTCGGGCTATGCCGCTGATGAGGGAGTTGACATTGACGCCGCAAAGCCTCGCCGCCTCGGTAAAGGTGAAATCCCCCTCGCCGTCGCCGAAAACAGTAACCGTGTCGCCGACCCTTGCCTCGGGTATGTCGGTCACGTCGACCATGCACATATCCATGCAAAGCACGCCCACATAGGGGGCCTGTTTTCCGTTTATGGAAACATGGCCCACGCCGTTTGAAAGCACCCTCGGCACTCCGTCGGAATAGCCGTAGGGCAGGGTGGCCACCACTCTGTCATGGTCCGCCTTGTCGGTCAGGCCATAGCTTATCCCGTCGCCGGCGGGCACCCTATGTATATTTATTATCTGAGACTTTATCGTCATAATGGGGAGCGCGCCCGGGCCGTAGCCGTAGAACATTGCCCCCGGCCTTATCATGTCGAGGCCGACGTTGCCGTATTTGCTCAGGGCTATGCCGTCGCTCATATGCCTGTAGCCCACGTTGACGCCGGCCTTTTCCAGCCTGGCCACCATATCGTTAAAGCGCGCCAGCTGGCGTTTGTCGTCCTCGTCGGAGCCTTGGGCAAAGTGGGAAAATATTCCCTCGATGGTAATGTTCTCAAGCTTGGATATCTTGACTATATCCTCCACGGCGTTATCGTCGCAGGCAAAGCCGAGGCGGTGGAGACCCGTGTTGAGCTTGATATGTACCGAGGCCGGCTGGCCCACATTGTTAAGAGCCTCGGCCTGCTCCAGCGTAAAGACGGTCAGCGCCACGCCGTATTCCGAGGCATAGTGCATCAGATGCTCGGGCGTATAGCCCAGCACAAGAATGGAGCCGCGGTGAAAGGTGCGTCTCAGCTCCATAGCCTCGCCTATATTGGCCACGCCGAAAAAGCGTATGCCCTTTGAAAAAAGCTTCCTCATCAGCTCGGCGGCGCCGTGGCCATAGGCGTTGGCCTTTATGACGGCCATAGGCTCGGCCGTTCCGGCCAGACTTTTTACAAGCTCGATATTGTGCTCAAAGCGGTCAAGGTCTATCTCGCACCTTGTCATGCTGAATATGTCCATATAATAAGCCACCTTTCGGATTTTCGCTTTCATAATTATATTATATTTTATGCCTTAAAACAAGGGTCAGTTTGGCTCCTTTTCCTTGAAACGGCGCGCGTTTTATGATATTCTATTTATATAATTCATTTCAGGAGGAGATACCAATGGATAAAGTAATCATCGAAACTTCCGCCCGTCATGTCCATCTGACAAGAGAGCACGTGGACATTCTGTTTGGCAAGGGCTATCAGCTGACCCCCAAAAAGGCCCTTTCTCAGCCCGGCCAGTTCGCCTGCGAGGAGAAGGTTCAGGTCATCGGCACAAAGAAGTCCTTCCCGGCCGTTTCCGTCCTCGGCCCCGAGCGCAAGGCCTCTCAGGTCGAGCTGTCCCTGACCGACGCGCGCTCCATCGGCGTTCAGGCCCCCGTCCGTGAAAGCGGCGACATCGCCGGCTCCGGCTCCTGCAAGCTGGTCGGACCCTGCGGCGAGGTCGAGCTGACCGAGGGCGTCATCGCCGCCCAGCGCCACCTCCACGCCACCCCCGAGGACGCCGAGAAGCTTGGCGTCAAGGACAAGCAGATAATCTCGGTCGAGACCGACTGCGGCGGCAGGGCACTGACCTTCGGCGACGTCATCTGCCGTGTTTCGGCAAGCTACGCCACAAGAATGCACATCGACACCGACGAGGCCAACGCCGCCGGCATTTCCGGCGAGGTCGAAGGCACTGTCAAGCTGTAATTTGCTTTTTGCTACTTTTTCTCAGGAAAAGTAAAATCTTTTGTTTCTTTTCCGGGAGTGAAGGGACACTCGCCGGAAGTCCGGCGTATTGATTTTCGGTAATTCATTTACCGAAAATCTATCTAATTACCTGGGACCCCACATAAATCGAAGATTTTGTGGGGCAGCAAAAGAAAGGTCTTTTTCCGTCACGAAGTGACGGGCATAGTGTACTTACAAAAAGCCCCCGAGTGTTCTCGGGGGCTTTTTCTTTTCACTCGCCTCCCAAACGCGCCATATACTGTCCTATCAGATATTATTGGAGGAAAATTATATGGAAAACCGCGCCGCTTTTTTTCTTCCTCCCGAGGGACTTGACGCCCCACGGGAGAGCACATCCGTCTGTTTTGTCACCTATCCGCCGCTGAAGCCCTATATATCCCATATAGCCGAAAAATATATGTCCGACGGCCTGGCCGAGGAGTTTTTCTCCCCCCTGCGCCCCGATTTGCCCGAGGCGGTAATAACGCCGTCGGCCGTCATCTCGGCTCAGGCCGACATGAGCCTTATACCGGGAATCGAGTGTCAATACATATCCCTCTGCCCTCCGCTGAAAGAGGTCGACGACGGGCTTTTTTATACGGTTAAACTGCTCCGCCACGAGAGGGATGAGAATATAAAGGCCGCGTCTGAACTGTGGCGCGCAAATGCCGCCCTCATGTCCCATGCCTCGCGCCTCATGGCCGCCTATGTGCCGGAGGAAAAGCTGCTCAAGCGCGCCGCCGGCATTATCTCCAGAGAGATACCCAAAAAGGAAGGCGTCGGCCGCCTCAAAAAGAGATATATTGACGCCGTCACTCCGAGCGGCTATTCGCGCCTCTATTCCACCGTGACGGCCGCGGCCGAAAGGATATACGACATTCAGGACTGCGCCCTTCTCGGCGGCCCGATGCTGAAATACATAGCCGAAACCGCCGCGAGCCGCGGCTATGACTGCTGGGTCTGTCCCTCTCCCATGGAGGACCGACTTCTCCACGTGGTCATACCCGAGCTTTCTCTTGCCTTTGTCACCTCCGACCGCAGAGCCGCCTATAAGGGCGACGCCCACCGCCGCGTCAGGCTGGACGGATATCTCATGTCGGCCTCAAAGGAGGATAAGGCCGCCTGCCGCTCGGTTCAAAAGCCGTGCCGCTCTATAGAAGCCGAGGTCTGCCGCCTGCTGGCAAAGGCCGCGGCCCTTGACCGCAAAATAGACGATATTGTCGAGCCGCTCATAGATATGAAGGCCTTTAAAAAGCAGTTAGGCGCATATAAATAAAAAAAGCTCCCCAAACGGGGAGCTTTCTTTAATAATTTTCGTCCTCCAGCGCGGCAAAGGGACTGTCGGTCAGACCGTCGCCCGATATCATATTTTCCAGCACATCGATATCGGTGGTCACGTCAAGAGCCTCGTCCATATAAAGCATATCGAGCTGCTTTTCAAAGCTGCCGATAAGCACGTCGAGAACGGCCTCGACCTCCTTCATGGCCTCGCGGACATTGCGTCCGCTGCTGCCGGAGCGTTCAAAACGGCTGTAGGATTCCAGTATCTTTATGGTTTTCGGAAGGTATCTTTCCTTAAATGAATGGGCCAGCTTTTCCTTTTCGGGGTAGGCGTCGGTATAGCTGTATATTCGTCTGGTCAGCGCCTCCAGCCTGGCCACCTTTTCCGAGACCTCGGCGTGGGCTATGGTATCGTTTATGCGCCTTATCCTGTCGGCCGGGTTCTCCTCCCGACGGCCGCCCGCTTTTTGGCCCGTCTTTTCAGCGTTGGGAGCCGCCGTGCCCAGGCGGCTGCTTGTAAACACCCTGCGCTCGTTGTCGATATAATAGCCGCTGTAATAACCGTCGTCCATCATCCTCTCAAGGTCGAAGCAGACCCTGTCATAGGACACCCCCATGGCTCCGGCCAGCCTGTCGAGGGAAACCTCCGACGCGGCGCCGATGACCTGGGAATAGCGGCGTATCCTCTGGGCCTTATTGAGTATCGAGTTGCCCCAAAAGGTCAGCGCCAACCCCGGCCCGGCGATGCAGAACAGGGTTATCATAGAAGCCAGCACCGTTTCAAAAAAGGAGGAATAGTCCATAAGCATCCCGAGAAAGACTATCGAGCTTATGCCGACTCCGGCCAGCGTCGTTATTATACCGCCGAGCCTGATGCCCTTGCCCTCCTTGAGACGATTGAAATATTTATCGTCCCGTCCGCCTTTATCCCGCCTGTTGACCTTGGCGCCGATCTGCTCGTCCGAGCTGCGGTAGGGCACATCCACATAATCCTCGTCAAAGCGGTATCCGCCCTTGCGGTATTTCTTTCCGGCGTCCCTGAAGTCGATGCCCGTCATATTCGGCAGTACATTTACAAGCAGCATGAGGACGCCCACGGGAGCGATGGTGAAAAGACAGACCATGACCATCCACCAGGGTATTCTCGGTTCATTTTCATCTTTGTTCCTGTTCATCTATCCATTGAACCTCCGGGGAAATTATCAATGATACAAGTATACCATAGGCCAAAATGATTGTCGAGCCTCTTAAAACAACCTTAATTTGTATATAATCTGATTTTTAATCTGTTTCTTTCCGTCCCAAGGCCCCCGATGTAACCATCGGGGGCCTTGGATGCTGAATTATTGAATTAAAGCTGCTGCCAGCTCTCGTCGGAGGGGTTCTTCTGGAAGGCCTCCAGCTTTTTGATATCTCCCTCGGAGATATATCCCGTCTCGTGGGCGACGGCCACAAGGGCGTTGTAGTTGGAGAGAGAGACATTCTTGACCTTTGCCTCGGCCAGTCTGTCAAGACCCTTCTGCATACCGTATGTAAAGATGGAGGCTATGCCCAGCACCTCGGCCCCCTGCTCGCGCAGGACGTTGACAACGTCGATGACCGAGCCGGCCGTGGAGATAAGATCTTCAATGACGACCACCTTCTGGCCCTTGTCTATCTTGCCCTCTATCTGGTTGTTTCTGCCGTGGTCTTTGGCCGAAGCCCTGACATAGGCCATGGGCAGGCCCAAGATATTGGCCACAAGGGCGGCGTGGGCTATGCCGGCCGTTGAGGTTCCGGCGATGGCCTGAGCCTCGGGATAATGGGTCTTGACGATATCGGCCAGACCCTGCTCGATGACGTCCCTGACCTGAGGATAGGAGAGGGTCAGGCGGTTATCGCAGTATATCGGCGATTTTATGCCGCTGGCCCATGTGAAAGGCTCGGACGGGCGCAAAAAGACGGCTTTTATATCCATTAACAGCTTGGCGACTTTCTTTTCCATAATATTTATCTCCTTTTTTGTTTCTTTTTCATGCCTCCCTTGTGTAAAGGGATGTGGCATGGCGGCTTTGCCGCCTATGCCGGAGGGATTGTCTATGCGGACGTGGTCCGCGTAGGAAGCTGTAATAATTGAGTCGGCTCGGCTCTCCTGACAAAAGGGGGAACCGGCTCGGAGTTGCAAAGGCCGCAGGTTCCCCCTTTTGAAACCCCTTCCTTGGCCACGCTTCGATCGAAGGTGAAGACATATTAGATAGGCGCTAACGCGCCGATTATTTGCCTAAGAAGTCTC
>CANSNO010000049.1 GCA_947648385.1 uncultured Clostridia bacterium | reverse complement strand
GGACTTTTGTAAGTAATAATTAAATTACTTCAGCTCGCACTTGGCGCCGACTTCCTCCAGCTGCTTGACGATCTCGTCAGCGGCGGCCTTGTCGACGTTCTCCTTGATGGGCTTGGGAGCGCCGTCAACCAGATCCTTGGCCTCCTTAAGGCCCAGACCTGTTATCTCGCGGACAACCTTGATGACCTTGATCTTCTCGGCGCCGACTTCCTTCAGGACGACGGTGAACTCGCTCTGCTCGTCAGCAGCGGCGGCAGCGCCACCGGCGGCGGGGCCTGCGGCAACGGCGACAGCAGCGGCGGCAGAAACGCCGAACTCTTCCTCAAGAGCCTTAACCAGCTCGGAAAGCTCCAGAACTGTCATAGCCTTAACTTCATCGATAAGCTTTGTTACATTTTCGCTAGCCATTGTGATTTTCCTCCAAAATAACTTTTTGTTTTTTAATTATTCAGCCGCTGCTTCAGCGGTAGCGCCCTGCTTTTCGGCAATGGCGTTGAGAACTCTGGCCAGAGCGGCGATAGGCGCGTTGAATGTGCCCAGAACCGTGGCGACCAGGTCGTTCTTTGTGCTCAGCTCGGACAGAGCCATGATTGTGTCGACGCCCACGACCTTGCCTTCAACAAAGCCACCCTTGACGGCAAATGTCTTGCCGGGGTTGTCCTTGATGAACTTGCCGATGAGGCGGCAGGGAGCGATGGGATCCTCCTGGCTGATGGCGAGAGCCGTTGTGCCGTTGAGGATGGGATCAAGCTCTTCAAAGCCCACCTGATGGGCGGCAAACTTTGTGAGAGTGTTCTTGACGACAGAATAATGGATGTTGTTCGCTCTGAGGTCGGAACGGAGCGCAGTGTCCGCTTCGACAGTAATGCCCTTGTAATCGACCAAAACGCCGGCCTGGGCGCTCTTCATCTCTTCGGCGAGAGCGGCAACGAGGGCCTGCTTTTCGGAAAGAACCTTTGCGTTAGGCATTCTGATTTTCACCTCCGTGTTTTATTGCGTAAAAAAAGTGCCTCCGTATCCAAAGATAGGAAGGCACATAGCTGTTTTGTATGCGCACCCTCGGCAGGACGGAAACCCGTTTATTTTTCTCCTGCTGTCTTCGGATAACGAAAATATTATACCTCATTTTAAGGTAAATGTCAACATCGAATTAAAGGAAATCCAATATGACAGAGAAAAAGGGCGGTTTTCCGCCCCTTTTATTTAAAAACTTAGTTGGTCAGCTTGGCGGGGTTGACCTTGATGCCGGGGCCCATGGTGGAAGCCAGAACGCAAGAGCGGATGTACTGGCCCTTGGCAGCGGCCGGCTTGGCCTTGACTATGGCGCTCAGCAGGGCGTTAAAGTTCTCCACCAGCTTCTCCTGACCGAAGGAGACCTTGCCCAGGGGGCAGTGGATGATGTTGGTCTTGTCGAGGCGGTACTCTATACGGCCGGCCTTGGATTCCTTGACGGCCTTGGCCACGTCCATTGTGACGGTGCCGGCCTTGGGGTTAGGCATCAGGCCCTTGGGGCCGAGGACACGGCCCAGACGGCCGACCAGACCCATCATATCGGGTGTGGCGATGACGACCTCGTAATCGAAGAAGTTCTCGCTCTGAATCTTCTGCACCAGATCCTCGGCGCCGACAAAGTCGGCTCCGGCGGCTTCGGCCTCGGCGGCCTTGTCGCCCTTGGCGAAAACCAGGACCCTTATCTTCTTGCCCGTTCCGTTGGGCAGAACCAGAGCGCCTCTGACCTGCTGGTCGGCGTGTCTGGAGTCGACGCCCAGCTTGACATGGACTTCAACCGTCTCGTCAAACTTGGCCTTGGCTGTCTTCAGCATTGTGTCGATAGCCTCTTCTGTATCATAAAGCTTCGTGCGGTCGACGAGCTTTGCGCTTTCTGTATAATTCTTTCCTCTGCGCATGATTTTAATTTTTCCTCCTTGATAGTGGTTTTTCGGAATTATCCTCCCACATAGCGGCTTTCTGCCGCGGTAGTTGTGAAATCAGCCGGGAGACTTACGCCTCTACTGTGACGCCCATGGAGCGAGCCGTACCGGCAATCATGCTCATGGCGGCCTCGATGCTTGCGGCGTTGAGATCGCGCATCTTGAGTTCGGCTATCTTGCGAAGCTCCTCCTTGGGAAGCTCGGCGACCTTCGTCTTGTTGGGAACGCCGCTGCCGCTTTCAATCTTGCAGGCCTTCTTTATCAGGACGGCCGCAGGAGGGGTCTTTGTGATAAATGTAAAGGAACGGTCGGCATAGACCGTGATGACGACGGGGATGATGAGGTCGCCGTCGTTCTTTGTGCGCTCGTTAAACTCCTTTGTGAAGGAGACGATATTCACGCCGTGCTGGCCGAGAGCCGGGCCGACGGGGGGAGCCGGAGTTGCCTTGCCGGCGGGAATCTGAAGCTTGATAAGTCCTACTACTTTCTGTGCCACTTTCGTTGCACCTCCTATAAAAGATGTGGTAAATGGGTTTTGACCCTCCCACTCGAAAAAAGGGCGGCCGCGTTATTTCTCCAGGCCGGCCACCTGATTGAACTTGAGCTCAACGGGAAGCTCTCTGCCGAACATACTGATGTTGACGATGACCGTTCCCTTGGGAATGGATATTTCGTCGACAACGCCGATGTTGCCGTCAAAGGGGCCGTCAATGACCTTGACGTTATCCCCGACCTCAAAGGAGAGCTTTATTTCCATTGTCTCGACTCCGAGCGCCATGACCTCGCGCTCGGTGAGGGGCACCGGCTTGGAGCCGGGGCCGACAAAGCTCGTCACGCCGCGTGTGTTGCGGATGATATACCAGCTTTCGTCGTTCATGATCATTTTGACCAGAACATAACCGGGGAAGAGCTTTCTCTCCACGTTTTTGGGGCCGTTGTCTGTGACCTCGGTCACGGTTTCCATCGGCACGCGTACATCGTAGATAAGTTCCTGTAAATTGCGGTTTTCAACCGTCTTTTGGATGGTCGCGGCTACCTTGTTTTCATAGCCGGAGTATGTGTGTATCACATACCAGTTAGCACTGTCAGCCATATCAGTCTCCTGTTAAGAAACCAGCTGAGCCAGCGTGTCTCTGACAAAGCCGAAGGAACCGTCCAGTATATAGACGAAAACGCAAACGATGACGGCGGCCACTATGACGACAACGGTGTTGTTGACAACCTGCTTGCCCGTGGGCCACACGACCTTTTTGCATTCGCTCTTGAAATCCCTGAACCATTTGCCCATTTTGGCAAAGAGGCCGGGCTTCTTCTCGGGCTTCTTTTCGGCTTTCTTGGGAGCCTGCTTTTCGTTCTCTACAGGCATATTCTTGTTTTCCTGCTCAGACATATTGCACCTCGTTTCTTAAATGTGTGGAAACTATCTTGTTTCCCTGTGCAAGGTGTGCTTCTTGCAGAAACGGCAATACTTCTTCATTTCCAAACGATCGGGATCGTTCTTCTTTTCCTTGACGGTATCGTAGTTTCTCTGTTTGCACTCTGTGCAGGCAAGTGTGATCTTGACTCGCATTCTTTACGGCACCTCCTTAATTTATTGTTGCCTCCCTGACAAGGCGCGTCCTTTTTTGGACAACAAAAAAAGACCTTGACAGGTGTAATCAATATAACATGATTATGCCCACAGGTCAAGATATTTTTATCGGTTTTGTGGTAGAAAATTTATTTTAAAGTGATATAATGGCTTTTGGCAGTTGAAAAGACTTTTTTTGAATAAGAAGGAGAACTGAATTATAATGGAAAACATGATAAAAGTCAACAGGGCGCTGGCGTCGAGCCTGCTGCCAAAAAGGGACGAAGGGGGCAACAAGGGCACCTTCGGCTGTCTGCTCTGCCTTTGCGGAAGCCGGGATATGCCCGGTGCGGCCGGGCTGGCCGTTTCGGCCGCCCTCAGATGCGGCACGGGCCTTGTCGCCGCCGCGTCAACCGATTATGTGCTTGACATGATAAAGAACCATATGTGGGAGCCTCTTTATCTCTCCATGCCCGAGACCGAGGAGGGGCGTATATCGGCCCTCGGCGCTCAAAAGGCGCTGGAATATAAAAGGGCCACGGCCATACTCGTGGGTTGTGGGCTTGGCGTAAGCCCCGACGGTCAAGAGCTTATCAGGACAATTTTGAACTCTTCTGATTTGCCAATGGTCATTGACGCCGACGAGCTCAACTGCCTCTGCCGCGATTTCCCCACAGTTGAAAAGGGAAAGACCGTCGTCATAACGCCCCACATGGGGGAGATGTCCCGTCTGACAGGCCGGGATATACCTTATATAAAAGAAAACGCCCCCGAGGCGGCGGCCGACTTCGCCTCCCGTTACGGCGTCACGGTGGCTCTCAAGGGAGCCGTGACGTATATCGCCTCGCCGGAGGGCGAGATATATATGCTCAACCGTCCAAATTCCGGCATGGCCAAAGGGGGCAGCGGCGATGTGCTGGCCGGCTGTATAGGCTCTTTTCTGGCTCAGGGAGCGACGGCAGCCGAGGCGGCCGTTTTGGGCGTGACGGTACACAGCACGGCCGGCGCCGCTTGCGCCGAAAAGATGGGCAGGCGAGGGATGCTGGCCGGAGATATTATAGAGCATATACCTCAGGCTCTCCTTCATTTGGAAAACTTATAGCATTATTACACAAAATAATACCTGTATAAACTTGTGAAAATACACAAACTTTCACCCTTTTGGCCATTTGCTTTTGAAAAAAAACAAATTTGTGCTATAATGTATTATAGCAAAAGCTAATAAACGCATGGCAATTTGAATAAACCATTTTATTGAACAAGGAGGGTGAGAGGGATGTTTCAGGTTGGAGAGCGCGTGGTGTACGGCGGCGCCGGAGTCTGCCGTATAAAGGAGATATCTACGGTTGATATGGACGGCGTCGATAAGGACAAGCTGTTTTATATTCTCAACCCCGTCGGGCGTGAGGACAGCGTGATATACGCTCCCACTGAAAACGGCCGCACGGTCATGCGAAAAGTCCTCGGCAGGGAAGAGGCCGAGGCCCTCATCAGAGGCATCCCCGATATCGAGCCTCTGCCTCCCATCGACAGCCGTTCGAGAGAGTCGGTCTGCCGCGAGGGCATCAAAAGCTGTGACTGCCGCAGCCTTATACAGATAATAAAATCCCTCTATCTCAAAGGACAGGCTCGGGCCGAAAGCGGCCGCAGGGCATTGAACGCCGACGAGAGATACCTCAAACAGGCCGAGGATATCCTTTATGCCGAGTTGGCCGTTGCCCTTGATATTGAAAAAACCGACGTGCAGAGATATATAGTGGAAGTGCTTGAAAAATAAAAGGCATCCCAAAGGGGATGCCTTTTTTATAAAAAGTTGTGCTTGCACAACTTTGGAGCGTCTTGTGACGCGAACGCCGGCAGTCCGGCGTTTTGATTTTCGCCAATTCATTTGGCGGAAATCTATTTAATTAAACGGGGTCCCCGAAAAATCAAAGATTTTTTGGGGCTAAAGCTCCTCCAGCTCGCGGAGCCAGGAGGCGCTGAGGGCGTCGGAGGGCATACGCCAGTCGCCTCGGGGGGACAGGGTGACCGAGCCGACCTTGGGGCCGTCGGGCAGGCAGGAACGCTTGAACTGCTGGTTAAAGAAGCGGCGGACAAAGACCTTGAGCCAATGGAGGATATATTTGTCCTCGTAAACATCCTTAAAGGCCTTTTTGGCCAGGGCGAATATCTTGGACGGCGAATAGCCGCAGCGGAGCATATTGAAGAGAAAGAAGTCATGGAGGCGATAGGGGCCGACGAGGTCCTCGGTCTTTTGGGAGATGTTGCCGTCCTCGGGAGGCAGCAGCTCGGGAGAGACGGGAGTGTCGAGTATATCCAGCAGGACGTCCCTCAGCCTGCCCTCGCCGCTCTCCTCGGCCGTATAGGCCACAAGGTGGCGCACAAGGGTCTTGGGAATGGAGGCGTTGACGCCGTACATGGACATATGGTCGCCGTTATAGGTTGCCCAGCCGAGGGCCAGCTCCGAAAGGTCGCCCGTGCCGATGACGATGCCGCCGTTCTGGTTGGCGACGTCCATCAGCACCTGGGTGCGCTCGCGGGCCTGTCCGTTTTCAAAGGTGACGTCGCGGCGCTCCATGGGCTGGCCTATATCCTCGAAATGCACGGTGACGGCACGGGAAATGTTGACCTCGCGCAGGGAAACGCCAAGCTCGCGGCAGAGGGCGACGGCGTTGTTTTTTGTGCGGTCGGTGGTGCCGAAGCAGGGCATGGTCACGGCCGTTATGCCCTTTCTGTCGAGGCCGAGGGAATCAAATGCGCGGCAGGTGACGATGAGGGCCAGCGTCGAATCGAGACCGCCCGAAATGCCTATGACGGCGTTATCGGCGTGTATATGGGCCAGACGGCGCCTGAGGCCGGCCGACTGCATATCCAGTATGGCGGCGCACCGCTCGGCCCTTTTTCCGCTGTCGGAGGGGACAAAGGGGTCGGGGTCGACATATCTTGTTATCCTGTTGTTTTCGGCGTAGATGGGAAGGGTTATCTTTCTCCCGTCGGCTGATGGTGAAAAGGTGTTCATGCGCCTGCGCTCATAGGCCAGCCTTTCCAAATCGAGCTGGTAGGTTATAAGGCTTTCCGAGCCGAAGGGTTGTCTTTCGGCCATTATTCCGCCGTTTTCGGCTATCATGCTGTGGCCCGAAAAAACCGCGTCGGTCGTCGATTCGCCCTCGCCGGCGCCCGAGTATATATAGGCGCAGAGGTTTTTGGCGCTCTGCATGGAGATGAGGCTTCGGCGATATTCGGCCTTGCCTATCGTCTCGGTGCCGGCCGAAAGGTTGCCGA
This sequence comes from uncultured Clostridia bacterium, assembly GCA_947648385.1. Classification (GTDB taxonomy): domain Bacteria; phylum Bacillota; class Clostridia; order Oscillospirales; family Butyricicoccaceae; genus RGIG1902. The sequence continues at coordinate 5,583 of CANSNO010000049.1, read as the reverse complement.
TTATCAAGGCGCCTTCGGCGGCCAGACGCTGGGATGGGGAGGATGGCACCCACAAATCCTCGCATATCTCTAGGCCGAAGGTGAAGAGGGGGTCTATCGACGAGGAAAAAACAAGGTCGGCTCCGAATGGCGCGGCCTGTCCGCATATCTCTATCTCGCCGCCCCTTTCGGGGGCCGGGGAGAAGTGGCGCAGCTCGTAAAACTCGCCGTAGTTGGGTATGTGGCTTTTGGGCACGATTCCGGCTATTTTCCCCTGATGGACGACGGCGGCGCAGTTGTAAAGGCGTCCCTCATGGCGCAGGGGCAGGCCGACGGCTATGGCGCAGGAGAGGTTAAAGGAGGCTCGCCTGACCTCATCCAGAGCATCTAAAGCCGAGCGCAGCAGATGCTCCTGCAAAAACAGGTCGCCGCAGGTATAGCCCGTCAGGGTCAGCTCGGGGAAAACAACAAGGGCGGCCTTTTCCCCGTCGGCCCTTTTGGCGAGGGATATGACCGCCTCGGCGTTGGCGGCGCAGTCGGCCAGCGCGACGGTGGGCACGGCGGCGGCCACGGTGACAAATCCGTATTTCATATCAAAGCTCCAATCAACAGTTATTGACATTATTATATTTCTGGGGTATAAAAACCATTATAAACATCCTTATCTTTTCCGTCAAGAAGTCAATATATAAGAGGTGTAAATATGTCATATATATGCGATCTTTGCCCGAGAAACTGCAAGGTCGACAGGAATAAAAAAGTCGGCTTCTGCGGCATGGGCGACAAGATAAAAATAGCCCGTTATCAAAAGCATATGTGGGAGGAGCCGTGCATAAGCGGTTCCAAAGGCTCGGGCACAGTCTTCTTTTCGGGTTGCGGGCTCAAATGCGTCTACTGCCAGAATTACCAGGTCAGCCGAGGCATGGGGGAGGAGATAAGCGAGGAGCGCCTGGCGGAGATATTTCTCGAGCTTCAGGATATGGGCTGCCACAATATCAGCCTTGTCACGGCCACCCAGTTCGTCCCTAATATAAAAACCGCCCTTGACATGGCGCGCGGCAGGCTGAGGCTGCCCGTCGTCTTTAACTGCGGCGGCTATGAGAAGGCCGAGACGATAGCCGCTATGGAGGGCTATGCCGATATCTACCTGCCCGATATAAAGTATAAAAGCCCCGATATGTCCTCCCGTTATTCCTCATGTGCCGATTATTACGACAGAGCCGTGGAGAGCGTGGGAGAGATGCTGCGTCAAGCGCCCGAGTGCGTTTTTGACGGCGAGGGGATATTGCGAAAAGGCGTGATAATACGCCATCTTGTCCTGCCGGGCGGATATAAGGATTCCATCGCCGTTTTGGAGGGAATAGCCAAAAACTTCGGGACAAAGGGCTTTATGCTGAGCCTCATGAGCCAGTATACCCCCATGCCCTCCTGCGCCGCCTTTCCCGAGATAAACAGGCCCGTGACCACCTTTGAATATAAAAAGGCGGCGGCCAGAGCCGTCGAGCTGGGCTTCGAGGGGTATTTTCAGGACAAAAGCTCGGTGGGAGAAAAATATATTCCTCCTTTTGGTCAAAATGTTGTAAAGCTAAAATAACTTTCCGTTTAATGACGGTTAGAGAAAAATGGAAATCAACATCCGCCTGTGGAGATAAGGGGGGCGTTTTGATTGAGTTTTCCACATTATCCACAGAGTTTTCCACAGTTCATGATATTTATGCTGTGGAAAACGGCTTTAAACTTTGAGTAATAAAAAAACCGAAAACCTGTCAAGGAAAACTTTATTTTCTACAAGGGCGACAAAAATGACAAAAAGGGCTTGACAAAACCGCCCCTTCAGGATAAGTTAATTATAGTGTATTATGTCTATAGTATATCATCACGGAGGTAAGAAACATGAAGAGAATCAAGACATTGGAGACAAGAGACCTTAACAAGAGCGTCAAGACGGGCGGCTGCGGCGAGTGCCAGACATCTTGCCAGTCGGCCTGCAAGACGTCCTGCGGCGTCGCCAACCAGAAGTGCGAGAACGTGGGAAAATAAATTGCTTTTGATTTAAAAGAGGGCCGGTCAGCCGGCCCTTTTTTATTGCATATTCGGAAGAGGAGCTTTGAGGGATAAAATGATACATCAGTTTAAGCTGAACGGCTATAACATAGTGCTGGACGTTTTCAGCGGCTCGGTTCACACGGTGGACGACGTGGCCTATGACATTATAGAAATGTACGAAAGCAGCACGAGGGAGCAGATTGTCGCCGCCATGATGGAGCGTTACGGCGGCAGGGAGGACGTAAACGAGGAGGAGATAAACCTCTGTATCGACGATGTGGAGGAGCTTAAAAAGCAGGGCAAGCTCTTTTCAAAGGACGCCTACGAGGGGCTGGCTTTCGACTTCAAAAAGCGCAGTACCGTCATCAAGGCCCTCTGCCTCCATGTGGCTCACACCTGCAATCTGAACTGCGAATACTGCTTTGCCAGTCAGGGCAAATATCACGGTGAAAGGGCCATAATGTCCCTTGACGTGGCCAAAAGGGCCATAGATTTTCTTGTCGAAAACTCGGGAACGAGGCGCAATTTGGAGGTCGATTTCTTCGGCGGCGAGCCGCTGATGAACTGGCAGGTCGTCAAGGACACGGTGGCCTATGCCCGAAGCATCGAGAAGGAGAAGAACAAAAACTTCCGCTTTACCCTTACGACAAACGGGATGCTGATTGACGACGATGTCATAGATTTTGCCAACCGCGAAATGCACAACGTCGTCCTCAGCCTCGACGGCAGGCAGAAGGTGCATGACCACCTGCGCAAGGATTACAACGGCAGGGGCAGTTATGAGACCATAGTACCCAAGTTCCAAAAGCTGGCAAAGGCCAGAGGGGACAGGGAATATTATATGCGCGGCACCTTTACCCACAACAACGTGGACTTTACCGAGGATATCTTCCACATGGCAGGTCTCGGCTTTACCGAGCTTTCAATGGAGCCTGTCGTCTGCGCCCCCGACGACCCCTACGCCCTGACCGAGGAGGACCTGCCCAAGCTCTTCGAGCAGTATGAGATACTGGCGAAGGATATGCTCAGGCGCAAAAGGGAGGGCAAGCCCATAACCTTCTATCACTATATGATAGACCTTGAACACGGCCCCTGCATCTACAAGCGCATTTCGGGTTGCGGCTCGGGCACCGAGTATATGGCCGTCACGCCCTGGGGCGAGCTTTTCCCCTGCCACCAGTTTGTCGGCGACGACAAATACAGCATGGGCGACATCTGGAAGGGTGTCACCAACGAGGCTGTGAGAGAGCAGTTCAAGCTCTGCAACGCCTATGCCCGTCCCGAGTGCAAAGACTGCTGGGCAAAGCTTTACTGCTCGGGCGGATGCGCCGCCAACGCCTACCACGCCACAGGCTCCATCACGGGAGTTTACGAATACGGCTGCAAGCTGTTCAAAAAGCGCATGGAGTGCGCCATCATGCTTCAGGTGGCCGAGCAGGAGGAGGGGCTTTAATGCCCATGGATACTCCGATTTGGAATTTCGTCAAAGCATACGCCGAAAGCGGCAATATAAGAGCCCATATGCCCGGCCACAAGGGCAGGGGATTTCTGGGCTTTGAAAAATACGATATCACCGAGATAAAGGGGGCCGACGCCCTCTATGAGGCAGGGGGAATAATTGAAAAAAGCCGCCTGAACGCCCAAAGCCTTTTCGGCTCGGGCCGCACCGACTATTCCACCGAGGGCTCCTCCCAGTGCATCCGCGCCATGGTGGCGCTGGCCTGCGGTTTGAGCCGCGGCAGACCACTTATATTGGCCGCCAGAAAAGTCCACAAGGCCTTTGTATATGCCTGCGCCCTCATGGACGCCGACATAGAATGGCTCATGCCCGAAAGGGAGACTGGCTCTCTCTGCGCCTGCCCCATAACGCCCGAGGGGGTGGCAAAAAGGCTCGACGGCCTTGAACGCAAGCCCTGCGCCCTCTATATCACGGCCCCCGATTATCTGGGGGGCAGTCCCGATATAAGGGGAATAGCTCGGGAATGTCACAAAAGGGATGTGCCACTCTTGGTGGACAACGCCCACGGGGCCTATTTGAAGTTCCTTTCGCCATCGCGACATCCCCTCGACCTTGGAGCCGATATGTGCTGTGACTCGGCCCACAAGACCCTGCCCGTGCTGACGGGCGGAGCCTACCTGCACGTTTCAAAAGACTTTTTGCCAAGGCTCAACAAGGAGCCGAGAAGGGTCATGGCCATGTTCGGCTCGACAAGCCCCTCCTATCTCATTTTGTCCTCCCTTGACTTGTGCAACAGGTATCTGACCGAGGGTTATCCCGAAAGGCTGGCCGAGGCCTGCCGAAGGGTATCCGTTTTAAGAGGCGGCCTGAGGGAAATGGGATATAGCGTCCCCGAGACCGACCCCCTGAAGCTGACCGTCCTTGACGGCGTCGGAGGGGAGGTGTTGGCCGCAAGGCTCAGGCAAAACAATATCGAGGTCGAGATGGCCGACAGGTGGGCCGTTGTCATGATGTTCACCCCCGAGACGGGGGAAGAGGAGATGGAGAGGATAGGGGAGGTCTTTGCCTCCTTTGCCTCGACGCCCTTGCCCGAGGAGAAGCGGAATGTCCTTTGCCCGAAGGTTGCCATGAGTCCGAGACAGGCCCTTATGTCGCCCACCAAAAGGGTAAAAGCGGATGACAGCGTCGGCCGCGTCTGCGCCGACCCGTCGGTTTCCTGCCCTCCGGCCGTTCCGATAGTTGTCAGCGGCGAGGTAATCACGCCCGAGGCCGTCGAGATGTTCAAAGAGTACGGCATAAAAGAGATAGAAACAGTCGACATATAGATTGGAGGGGCGGAAAGATGTCCGTCATAAAAGGCATTGAGGGCACCTTTGACAGTGTGTCCGAAAAATACGAAAGGTTCCGCCCGAGATATCCGAGAGAGCTTTATAAGACGGTTTTTGATTATATTTCCGTCGGCCTCACATCAAATGTCGTGGAGGTCGGCATAGGGGCCGGACAGGCCACATTGCCCGTATTGGAGACGGGCTGCGCCCTGACGGCCGTCGAGTACGGCGAAAACTTTTCAAGGCTCTGTCGTGAAAAGTTCGCCTCTTTTAAGGGCTTTTCGGTTATAAACGACAGGTTTGAAAATGTGACTTTTCCCGATAATAAATATGACCTTGTCTATTCGGCCACGGCCTTTCACTGGATACCTGAGGATATAGGCTACGCCAAGGTGTATGATATGCTGAAATCGGGCGGAGCCTTTGCCAGATTTGCCAATCGCCCTTTCAGGGACAAGGAAAATCCCGAGCTGGCCGAGGCGATTGACAGACTGTACGCCGAATATTATTATCCCTTTTACGGCAAAGAGCCTCAAAAGCTGACCGAATATACAGAGGAGCAGGCCGAGAATATGGCCAAAGTCGCCATGAAATACGGCTTTGCCGATATAAAGCACGCGCTTTTTTACAGAACAAGGTCTTTTTCGGCGGAGGAATATGTGGAGCTTCTCGGCACCTATTCCGACCATATCGCCATCGAGGAAAATGTCAGGAGGGAGTTTTTCGCCGCCATAGCCGAGGCCATAGAAAGTCACGGCGGCGAAAAACTCC
>CANSNO010000048.1 GCA_947648385.1 uncultured Clostridia bacterium | reverse complement strand
CATCGGCACTCCCATAAAAGACCTGATTGAGTTCTGCGGCGGTTTTTCCGAGCCTCCTACAAAGCTTTTGATGGGCGGCCCCATGATGGGGACCTCCCTCTTTTCCGACGAGGTTCCCGTCATAAAGGGCACCAACGGCATACTGGCCTTTGCCGAGACACAGCCCCTTCACATTTCCGACCCCAAGTGCATAAGGTGCGGACGCTGCGTCACCGACTGCCCCATGGGTCTGGTACCGACATACATTTACCGCTCCTTTATGGCCGGTAATATGGACGAGTGCAAAAGCTACAGCCCCCTCGACTGCATCGAGTGCGGCGTATGCTCCTTCACCTGTCCGGCCAAGATACCCCTGACACAGGGCATCCGCACGGCCAAGCAGCAGATAATAGCAGAAAGCCGAAAGTGAGGTGCAGCGCAATATGAATGACCTTTCAAAGCTCAAAGTCAGCTCGTCCCCCCATATCCGCTCCGCCTCGACGACAAGGCAGATAATGGCAGACGTCATCATCGCCCTTTGCCCGGCTCTGGCGATAGCCGTGTTCGTATTCGGCCTGAGGGCCTTCACCCTTGTGGCCACATCGGTCGTCGGATGCGTCTTTTTCGAATGGCTGTATGAGACGCTGGCCCATAAAAGCCTGACGATAGGCGACCTTTCGGCTGTCGTAACCGGCATTCTTCTCGCCTTTTGTCTGCCCGTGACGACCCCTCTGTGGGTTGTTCTGCTGGGCGATATGTTTGCCATCATCATAGTCAAACAGCTTTTCGGCGGCATCGGCAAAAACTTTGTCAACCCGGCTCTGGCGGCCCGAGCCTTCCTGCTGGCCTCCTTTGCCGGAATAGTCTCGGCTACGCCGAAAATAAGAACCTCTCTGCCCATATTCACAACGCCCGTCGATTTCGCCACGTCGGCCACTCCCCTTTTCCAGATGAAATCGGGCGTTTTGCCGGGAGTATCCCTTTTCCAGGACGCCCTCGGCATGGTCGAGGGGTGCATCGGCGAGGTATCGGCGCTGGCTCTGCTGGCAGGCGGAATATATCTTGTTTACCGCAGGGTGATATCGCCGAAAATACCCCTGATATATCTGGCCACGGTGGCCGTCCTGACCTTTTTGTTCCCCCAGGCCGGAGACCGCTTGACATGGATGCTCTATCAGCTTGTCTCGGGCGGACTGATGCTGGGCGCGATATTTATGGCGACCGACTATACCACCTCCCCCATAACCCCCAACGGCAAGATAATTTACGCCGTGGGGTGCGGCCTGATAACGGTTTTTATCAGGTATTTCGGCACATACCCCGAGGGCGTGTCCTATGCCATACTGATAATGAACATTTTTGTCAATCTCATCGAAAAGTTCACCATGCCGAAAAGGTTCGGCGCTCCCAAAAAGCCGAAAAAGGAGGCAAGCGCCAAATGAAAGATAACGAATATGTCCGTCTCGGCGGCATACTGCTTGCCATTACAGCGGCGGTCGCCCTGCTGCTGGGGGTTTTCAACAATATGACGGCCGACATTATTGCCGCCACCAACGCACAAAAGCAGCTTGACGCCATGCAGGCCGTCATGCCCTCGGCGTCGAGCTTTCAGGAAATCGAGGCCGAGCCTGCCGACGAAGACGGCGACATAGACGCCGTTTTTGACGCCTATGACGACGGCGGCGCTCATGTCGGCTGGTGCTTCAGAATGACTCCCCGAGGCTACGGCGGAGAGATAACCATGATGGTGGGTGTCGACAGAGAGCTGGCCATAACCGGTGTAGACATAGTCAGCCACAGCGAAACTCCCGGTCTGGGCGCCAACGCCGACAACGATGAGTGGCTGTCCCAGTTCAGCGGTAAGACGGCCGGACTGACAGTTGTCAAAAGCAGCGCCGACGGCAACCGCATAGAGGCCGTCACGAGCGCCACCATCACATCCAATGCCGTGACAGGCGCCGTCGACGAGGCCATCGCCTTTGCCTCCGCGCTTCTCGAAAAGGAGGGTGAATAATGTCGGCTTTTGTAAAACAGCTCAAAGAGGGGCTATTGACGAACAACCCCATATTGGTTCAGCTTATAGGTATGTGTCCCACGCTGGCCACCAGCACCTCCCTCAAAAACGGCATCGGCATGGGGCTGGCCGTGACATTTGTCCTCATGTGCTCCAACCTTGTCATATCTCTGCTCCGCAGATTTATTCCCTCCAAAATACGCATAGCCGCCTATATCGTCATCATAGCCGGTTTTGTCACTATAGTCGACCTTTCCCTGCAGGCGTGGCTGCCCGACCTTTCGGCTTCGCTGGGTATGTTTATCCCCCTGATAGTGGTAAACTGTATCATCCTTGCCAGGGCCGAGGCCTTTGCTTCCAAAAACGCCCCCCTTCCCTCGCTGGTTGACGGGCTTTCCATGGGCCTTGGCTTTACGGCCGCCATTTCGATGCTCAGCGCCGTCAGAGAGCTTCTCGGCTCAGGCACAATCCTCGGTATTCCTGTTTTCGGAAGCGGCTATACCCCCATTATCATGGCCATTCTTCCGGCCGGCGGATTTTTGCTTTTGGGCATTCTGATAGCCATTTTCCAGCACCTGATGAACAGGCGTGAAAAAAAGGAGGCGTCAAAATAAATGAATCTCACCCATTATTTTTCCCTCTCACTTTCGGCCATACTGATAGAAAACTTTATTTTTGTCAAGTTTCTCGGCTGCTGTCCCTTCTTCGGCGTCTCCAAAAAAACCGATACGGCCCTCGGAATGGGCGTCGCCGTCACCTTTGTCATGACGGTGGCCTCGGCCGTGACAAATCTGATAAACACCTATATCCTCAAAGAGAATTTTGCCTATATGCGCACGGTGGCCTTTATTCTTGTCATCGCCTCCCTTGTGCAGTTTATAGAGATGTTTTTGATGAAGAGTATGCCCTCCCTTTATGATTCTCTCGGCATATATCTCCCCCTCATCACCACAAACTGCGCCGTGCTCGGCGTGGCAAACCTCAACGTTTCCAACGGATATGATTTCATCAGCTCGGTCATCTACGGCTTTTCGGCCGGTATCGGCTTTACCTTGGCAATCGTCCTTTTTGCCTCGGTGCGTGAAAAGCTGGAATATGCCGATTATCCAAAATGCTTCACGGGCTTCCCCATCGCCCTTGTCGCCGCCTCGCTTCTGTCGATAGCCTTTATGGGCTTTCAGGGGCTTAAGGTCTTTTGATCGGAGGTCAAAACCATGCAAACATATGTATTTCCCATGCTCATTCTCGGTGGCCTCGGCCTCTTTTTCGGTCTGCTGCTGGCCTTTGGCTCAAAGATATTCCATGTGGACAAGGATGAACGGCTCGACCTTATAATCGACGCCCTGCCCGGCGCCAACTGCGGCGGCTGCGGATATTCAGGCTGCGCCGCGCTGGCCAACGCCGTTCTCAGCGGAGAGGCAAATGTAAACGCCTGTCCCGTCGGCGGCGCCAAAAGCGCCGAAAGGCTGGCCGAAATAATGGGCGTCAAGGCCGAACCGACCTTTAAAATGGCCGCCCACGTCAACTGCCGCGGCGGAATAAACGCCAAGCGCAAGTTTGAATATGACGGCATTATGGACTGTGTCGCCGCCTCGAAGCTGGCCGGAGGGCCGCTGGAATGCGCCTATGGCTGTCTTGGCTACGGCTCCTGCGTCGCCGCCTGCCCTTATGACGCCATCCATATAGTAAACGGCGTGGCCGAGGTCAACGCCGCCGACTGCAAAGCCTGCGGCAAATGCGTCGCCGCCTGTCCCAGACACATCATTTCCATTGTCAAGGACCCCCTTGACGTCTTTGTAAGCTGCTCCTCCCATCAAAAGGGAGCCGAGCTGAGGAAGATTTGCAATATCGGCTGTATAGGCTGTATGCTCTGCCAGCGCAACTGCCCCACAGGAGCTATCACCGTGACCGACAATCTGGCTTCAATCGATTATGACAAATGCATCGGCTGCGGCAAGTGCGTCGAGGTCTGCCCACGCAAGCTGATAATCGACGCCGGCGAACACGTTGTAAAAATCGACGCCGAATAAATTCGGCCCGTTTGAAAGTTTTTCAAACGGGCCATTATTTTGTTGTAAATTGGAGTCTATATGTGATAGAATGGTTAAAGATATATTTTGGAGGTAAAATACATTGTTCAAAAGAAGGAAAAGTTATTACAAGGCATACAGAGGCCGCGGCTCCTCCAGAAATAAAAAGCTCGGCATCGCGGCCTTTATCATTCTGTTGGCTCTCGGCGCGGCCGTCGTCTATTTTATCGTGCCGGAGTTTATTGTTTTTACCTCCGACGGATTTCACTTTACATTTGTAAAAGAACCTCAGGATGAGCCTCCGTCTATCTCTGACGGCGGCGAGGACGAAAACTTCAATATAGTCATCGACGGCAGACCGCAAAACCCCGACGCTCAGGGCACGGCCGCCTTTCCTCGTTTGCTCGGCGTTCAGGGAGATATATCCTCTCTGACAAAACCGGGCTATGGCAAAGAACTGGCTGACGCCGCCTCGGACAGCGGCTGCAACACGATATGCTTTCAGGTCAAGGGAGACGACGGTATCGTACACATACCCGTCGTGACCTCCTATTCGTCACAGAATATGCAGAGCGCCGACTCGGACGATATCAAGGAAGCCCTTTCTCAGCTAAAGGCCGACAGACCCGAAATAAGGCTTTGCGCCGTTATTGTCGGCCTTCGCGATAATGTGACGACGCGCGCTTTTTCGGAAAACGCTGTCAGGACGGCCAACACCACATGGCTCGATTACAACAGCCATCGATGGATAAATCCCTACAGCTCCATGGCTTCCGAATACCTTTGCGACCTTCTCTCCTCCTGTGCCGCGGCCGGTTTTGACGCCGTGCTTTTTGACGACGTATGCTTTCCTTCGGCCGGCAGGTTTGATATGATAAGCTGGGCAAACGGCGACAGCCCCGAGATGCGCTATGAAGCTATCGAGGCCATCATGTCCTCCCTTGTCGAAACGGCCAATCGAGAAAACGTCGCCCTCTGTATGGCGCTTAACTCCGCTCAGCAGGAAAACGACATAACGGGTCAGCGCGTCTCCTCCCTTTCAGCCTACTGCCACACCATATTTATCAAGGGAACTCCCGACGCCGAAACGGAAGCCCTTGTAAAGGAGGGCATATCGGAGGGATGCGACATAGGCTGGATAACCTCTTCCCCTTTCTCTCTTCCGGAAAACGAAGAAACCGCCCTTATCGCGTCATCGTTACAGTGAAAAAAAGCCCACCGTTTGTAATCAAACGGTGGGTGTTTTTTTATATTCCCGAAGGACATACCGAGTTTACAAGGTCTCCGATGATAGCGTTTGACACCAGAAAGCCCTTCGGCGTCAGGCTATAGCGGCCAAGCTCTCTTTTGGCGAAGCCACCCTCGATATACTTTTCAAGCCTCTGCTCAAAGGTCTTAAAGGACATTGTGAACCGGCGCTCGAACTCGTCGGGGTCAATGCCCTCGGCGGTGCGAAGCTTGAGCATGACATATTCGCCCGGACGGCTTATATAGGCCACCTCGTCCACATCCTCGGCCACGGGCTGTTTGCCGAGAACGCCGCTGACAAAGGCGTTTACATCCTTTATGAAAGAAAATCTCCTGCCGCCGTAAAAGCTGTGGGCGCCGCAGCCGAGACCGAGATATTCCGACAAATCCCAATATTTGCTGTTGTGGCGCGATATTCTGCCGTTTCGGGCAAAATTGGATATCTCATACTGCTTATACCCTGCCTGCGCCAGAAAATCAACAGCCTTGAGGTACATATCGGCCTGGATATCCTCGCTCGGCTGTACACAGCCTCGTGCGGCAAGAGGGGTGCCCTCCTCCACCTTCAGACAGTAGCAAGAAATATGGTCGGGGCTGAGAGAAACTATCTTTCCAAGGCTGTCCATCCAGCTTTCAAGGCTCTGCCCCTCAAGGGCGTAAATCAGGTCGAGAGAAATATTGTCAAAATATTTTCTGAGAAGGTTATAGGCGTTTTCAGCCCCGGCGTAATCGTGCAAACGTCCAAGGGCCTTGAGCTGCCCGTCGTCGGCCGACTGCACGCCCATGGACACGCGGTTGACGCCCGCAGAGCGCAGGCGCTTGCACAGCTTTTGGTCGACGCTTTCCGGGTTGACCTCAACGGTTATCTCCGGGTTATTCGTCAGCTGGACATGGCTTTTAAGCTCCTTGAGCAGCTTTTCAACGCGTTTTCCGCCGAATACCGACGGCGTGCCGCCGCCGATATAAATTGTATCGACCGTCGGCTTGTACAGGGCGAAATAATCCTTTATCTGTTCAATCAGCGCGTCGAGATAGGAATCCATCAGCCTGTCGCTCAAATCGCAAACCGAATAAAAATCACAGTAGTCGCATTTCTTTTTGCAAAAGGGAATATGAACATAAATGCCGAGTGTTTCCATTTTCTAGTCCTCATCAAGGCGCAGAACGGCCATAAAGGCTTCCTGGGGCACCTCCACCGAGCCGAGGGAGCGCATACGCTTTTTGCCCTCCTTCTGCTTCTCCAGCAGCTTCTTTTTACGGGTGATATCGCCGCCGTAGCATTTTGCAAGGACGTCTTTACGCATGGCCTTGACAGTTTCACGGGCGATTATCTTGCCGCCGACAGCCGCCTGGACGGGTATCTCGAAAAGCTGACGAGGTATGTTCTCCTTGAGCTTTTCAACTATTTTGCGCCCTCTGGCATATGCCTTGTCGGTATGGACGATAAAAGAAAGGGCGTCGACTATGTCGCCGTTGAGAAGTACGTCCAGCTTGACAAGATTTGATTTCTGGTATCCCAGCAATTCATAGTCGAGGGAGGCATACCCCCTTGTGCGAGATTTAAGAGCGTCAAAAAAGTCGTAGATTATCTCGTTGAGGGGCAGCTCATAATGGAGCTCCACCCTGTTCGTGTCAAGATATTTCATGTCCTTAAAGACCCCTCGCCTGTCCTGACAGAGGTCCATAAGGTTGCCGACATAATCGGAAGGTGTAATGATGCTCGCCTTTACAATCGGCTCCTCGGCGTACTCTATCTCGGAGGGATTTGGATAATTGAGGGGGTTGTCGATGGCGACCTCCTCGCCGCTCGTCATTTTTATGTGATAGACGACGCTGGGGGCCGTCGTGATAAGGTCAAGGTTGTATTCTCTCTCAAGCCTCTCCTGAATTATCTCAAGATGGAGCAGGCCGAGAAAGCCGCAGCGGAAACCGAAGCCCAGCGCCGCCGAGCTTTCAGGCTCAAAGGTCAGTGAGGCGTCGTTGAGCTGAAGCTTTTCAAGGGCGTCGCGGAGGTCGGGATATTTTTTTCCGTCGGCCGGATAGAGACCCGAAAAGACCATTGGCTGAACCCTGCGGTAGCCCTTCAGAGGCTCGTCGGCCGGAGAGTCCCCGTCGGTGACGGTGTCGCCCACCCTTGTGTCGTTGACCGTCTTTATGCTGGCCGTGATATATCCGACCTCGCCCTCGGAAAGCTCGCCGCACGGCTCCATGCCGAGGGAGCGTAGATATCCGACCTCGACTATCTGAAACTCGGCTCCCGTGGCCATCATCTTTATCTTCATCCCGGGCTTAAAGGAACCGTCAAAGACGCGGACAAAAACAATGACGCCTTTATACGGGTCATACTGGCTGTCAAAAATAAGGGCGCGGCAACAGTCGTCCCTGCCTTTCGGTGGTGGCGGAACATTGTTGACGACGTCTTCCAGCACATCGCGGATATTTATTCCGGCCTTGGCCGATACCTCGGGCGCGTCCATGGCCGGCAGGCCGATGATATTCTCTATCTCCTCCTTGACCACCTTGGGCTGGGCCGAGGGAAGGTCTATCTTGTTGATGACCGGCAGGACTTCAAGGTCGTTTTCCAACGCCAGATATGTGTTGGCGAGGGTTTGGGCCTCTATCCCCTGGGCGGCGTCGACGACAAGAATAGCCCCCTCGCAGGCGGCAAGAGAGCGTGAGACCTCATAGTTAAAGTCCACATGGCCCGGGGTGTCGATAAGGTTGAGATGGTATCTCTCGCCGTCAAGAGCGTCGTATTCCAGCAGGACGGCGCGCGATTTTATCGTGATTCCCCTCTCCTTTTCCAGCTCCATGTTGTCCAGAAGCTGGTCGGTCATCTCCCTGTCGCTGACGGCGTTGCACATCTGCAAAAGCCTGTCGGCCAAGGTGGATTTACCATGGTCTATATGGGCAATAATGGAAAAGTTTCTTATCTTTCCTCGGTCTGTCATATGCTTTTTCCTTTCGGTAAAAGGGCTTTTTTATAAGGGGCGCGGCCATGGCCGCGCCCCGACAAATCAATTATTCCTCGTTGTCCCAGTTGTGCCAGACGGCCTGAATGTCATCGTTGTCATCCATCATTTCCAGCATCTTGTTCATGTTCTTTATGTCTTCCTCGGCGGAAAGCTTGACATATGTCTGAGGCACCATCTCGATCTGAGCCTCAAGGAACTCGAAGCCCTGGGCCGCCAGCGCCTCCTTGACCGTCTCAAAGTCATCGGGGGCGGTATAGACCTCAAATACGCCCTCGGAAGCGTCAAAGTCGGCCGCTCCGGCCTCGAGAGCCTGCATCATGACGCTCTCCTCGTCCTTGCCCTCTCCGTCGATGACAATGACGCCCTTGCGGTCGAACTGCCAGGAAACGCAGCCGGAGGCTCCCATATTTCCGCCGTATTTATCAAAATAATGCCTGACGTCGGCCACGGTGCGGTTGCGGTTGTCGGTCAGACACTCAACGATAACGGCGATGCCGGCCGGGCCGTAGCCCTCATAGTTGATATACTCATAATTCTCGGCAGCCGTGCCGCTCTGATATTTTTGCAAGGTGCGGTTTATGTTGTCGTTGGGCACATTTTCACTCTTGGCGCGAGCTATAACGGCGGCCAGCTTGGAGTTGCTTGCAGGGTCTGCTCCGCCCTCCCTGATGGCAATGGCCATCTCTCTGGCGTATTTTGTGAATATCTTGGCCCTTTTGGCATCCTGAGCGCCCTTGGTCTTTTGTATATTATGCCACTTGGAATGTCCGGACATAACAAATCCTCCTATACTGAAATAAAATTATCATTACATAGCCTTATAATTTTATCATATATTTGATGTATTTTCAAATAAAAATTCAATTTTTATCATCTTTTGCATATTTCGTCAGCTATGGGTGAAAATAAAGACACAGCCCTCGGGCAAAACATTTTAAAGGAGCCATGTAACATGGAAAGAAATGTAAACGGCAACGACATTTACGCCGACGGCAGCGCCGAAAGCCGCAACCACAACAAGAACACCCAGAACAAGAACACAACAAACAAGAACAACCGCCAGCCCGGCAAGTCCGTCCCCACTCATCAGGAGTAATTCTCTTTCAGTCTTACCTCCCCTAAAAAACTTCGCCTCGCGTATATACGCGAGGCGCTTTTTATAGCAAGCAAAAACCGCCACTCGGCACAGTCACGGTTTTTATAGAAACTAAAAACTATTACTGAGCCGACCGTCTATCGGCAGGCTCTTTTGTACTTTTACTATAGCTTTCAGCCGTGGGAATCTCAAGCCCTCGGCGCTTGTTTTATTTCCCCTTTATCAATTCAAGGCACAACTCCAGCGCGTCGCCGTCTTTTTCAACTTCAACATCGGGCAGTGTGCCGCTGAAAGGGTTATATGAGCCGTCGGCGTTCATGGGAAGCTCGCGGCTGCAAACAAACATCAGGCCGCTGTTCGGAAGAGCGTTTATTTTCGGCGTTCCTTCAAGAGCCATACCGTCACCTCCTGTCCGATTGCCGACTATTGTAGCGGCTCCTGTCTCTTTGGCGAAAATGACAAGCATTTCGGCCGAGGAACAGACATTCCCGTCGGCCAACAGCCACACATTGCCGTTGTAAGGAGGTATTTGCTCTTCTTTAAGCAGATTGCCGTTATATATCATTTCTTTGTCAAATCGTCCTATAACCGCGTGGGTCAGCCCTGCCTCCAAAAGTCTTTCCTTGACTTGGGGAGATATAACATTCCTTTCATCATCCTTTAAATTGACGACAGTCATTCCCTCTCCCTCGTAAAAGGGCACCGCGTCTTCCGTAATACCCGAAAGGCGTTTAAAGTCGTCGTCCTTTGACAAAAGTATTCGTCTGAGGCCCTCCTGCCAGATGGCCGAATTGCCGCCGCTATTGCCCCTGATATCTATAATAAAATCCGCACTGTCAATATTTTGGGTGCAAAAATCATCTATCTTCTTTATAACTTCCGCTGTGACTTCATCAGAATAGGCCATGGCAAAAGAGCTTAACTTTATTACCGGGGTATCACCGATGTGATAAAGGGACGCCCCCTTTTCTTTGTCTATCCCGATATTTTTCGGCTCCTCGGATTTTGGCAAGCTTTCATAAAAGGCGCGGCTTTTATCGGAATAATCAAAGGCCGAAAAATCAGGAAAATACCAGTCGGCGTCAAGGACAAACAGATGGCCTGCCGAGCTGAAAGGCGATATGCTGTCCTTGCACACGGCGACAAAAAACTCATTATGCGACAACACCCGGCCGTTATACGCATACCTTCCCTCAGAAAATAAAATAGGCTCTTCAAGCTGTTTTCTGTAAGCGTCCCTTACCTGACGCCAGTCAATAGGCTGTTCACGGAAAAAGCCGCCCTTTTCGGCCAAAGTCAAATAGGGCCACTCGCTTTCTATGATATGCCACATACAGTCATAATCCGCGAGCATTTCCTCGGTTGTCAAATCGGCGTTGACAGAAACCGTACCGTCATTCTGTGAAATACCGCAGGATGACGGTATGGCTGTGAGGCAAACCAGCGCGGTCAACAGAGCCACGGCTTTTTTCATTTCTTTTCCCTCTTTCTCATATGCCGATTTTACCACAGAGCTAAAAAAAGAGCAAACCGAAGGCTTGCTCTTTTTGTTTACTTGTTTTCCGATTGGGTTTTGACCTTGCCGGGCAGAAAATGTCCAATAATGCCGCCGATGATTGACGGCGCTATCCAGCTCAGGCCGATAGAGGCCAACGGCAGAGAGTTGACAAAGGCCAGCGGCGCTCCACGGCTCTCGGCCAAGCCGGCAATGCTGATTATCAGCGCCCCCAGTGCCGCGCCCTTGTATACGCCGTCTTTTTTTATCTTATCGCTGAAAAACGTGAGGAAAATCTGGGTCAGCAGGACGGGATAAATTATATCCAGCACGGGCGAAGCTATATTTATGATGGTGGTTATGCCCACATTGCTGACCACCATGCTGAAAAGGCAGAAGGCCCCCACAAGGGCGGTATAGCTTATTCTGCCTCCGCTCAGCTTGTGAAAGTACTCGGCCGAGGATGATGTAAGACCGATGGCCGTCGTCATGCAGGCGAAAATGACTATCAGCGCCAGCAGCACGACTCCGAACCTCTTGAGCAGCAGCTCGGTGACAAGCACCACAAGCCCCGCCTGATTGACGTCGCCAAGCTCCATTGATGAAGCCGTGGCCCCGAGATATGTCATGCCGCAGTAAACGGCAAAAAGCCCTGCAGCCGCCACAAGGCCGGAGCGGAACATGACCTTTTGCCTCTCCTTTTTCTCCATATATCCCCTCTGGGATATGTTATCGACAAGCACTATTGTTATGGCCAGCGCCCCAAGCACGTCCATCGTCTGATATCCGGCCATAAAGCCCTCCTTGGCGACGCTTCCGGCAACTCCCTCAGGCCTTATGGGGCCTATTGGGGTCATTATTCCCTTTATAACAAGCACGGCGATGGTCAGGAGCATCATGGGGGTAAGAAACTTGCCGATTATATCGACGACCTTTGAGGGCCTGACGGTCAGCAGATATACGACAATAAAAAATATCGCGCTGAACACCCATGAGTTCATCTTCGGCAACAGCGGCAAAATGCCCATCTCGTATGTAGTGGCCGCCGTGCGCGGTATGCAGATGAGAGGCCCGACACAGGCCATGGCGACAGTGGCCACCAGCCTTGAGGCGCCCCCTCCCATTCTTGAAAGACAGGCGGTTATCGTGCCGTCTCCCCTCATAACCGACATGACGGTCATAAGAGCCAGACCGGCGTCGGCCAGAATAAAGCAGATAAAGCCGACAAACCAGTCCCTACCGGCGGTCATGCCCAAATAGGGCGGAAAGATAAGATTTCCCGCGCCGAAAAACACGGCGAACATTGTGAAGCCGATTATTACGACGTCAGAACGGTTCTTCTTTTTACCATCCATGGGCCATTCCCTCCGATATTCTCAAAGTAAAACTAAATTTTTACTAATATCATAATACTCTTTACCCACCCGTTTTGGCAAACTGCATAAAAAACATTGTATAAAATTATATCTCAAAATAGTCTCTTTTGAGTAGAATTGACTTGACAATAGTGGTATAATGTCATTAAAATAACTAATTTACACGAGAGAAAGAAAGAAAAAATCTATTTATTTGAAACATCGGAGGAGAGCTATGAAAGAGATAAGCACCCATGTGGGAAGCCGAATACGACTATACAGAAAAGCCAAAAAGATGACCCTGCTCACCCTTTCCCAAAAGATACAC
>CANSNO010000047.1 GCA_947648385.1 uncultured Clostridia bacterium | reverse complement strand
CACTCCGGCAAAATCTATCTACTACCCGGGGGCCCCACCAAAACATAGATTTTGTGGGGAGTGGAGCAGGTGATGGGAATCGAACCCACGCTACCAGCTTGGGAAGCTGGGGCACTACCATTATGCAACACCTGCGTGTTTGAAAGTAAGAAAGCAAGAGTATTATATCAACTACCAAAGCCCTTTTCAAGTCTTTTTTTGGAACTTAACGGACAAAAATAAGTCAATAGCTATAGATTGTCCATAATAAATATGATATAATATATGCAAAATATTATATCATGGGCGGTTTATGCCGTCCTCGCCGGCAGTCCGGCGTAACGATAATAAAACGGGGTCCCCACACAAATCGCAGATTTTGTGGGGAGAATGAAAGGAAAGATAACATGAAAAGAAAGCTCGCGTCATTTTCTCTTCTTTTGGCTCTGGCTCTCATTTTGACGGCTGTGACCCCCTCGGTCCACGCCGCCAAGGGCCTCAGCGACACATCGGGGCACTGGGCCAAAAGCTATATAGACTCGGCTGTGGCCCGAGGCTATGTAAAGGGCTATGAGGACGGCACCTTCAAGCCCAACGCCCCGATAACGCGCGCCGAGTTCTGCAAAATGCTCAACTCGGCCCTTGGACTGACCGCCACCACCACCATTTCTTTCAAGGACGTCCCCTCGTCCAAATGGTATTATTCCGACGTGCAGAAATCGGTCGCCGCGGGCTACATATCCGGCTACAGCGACGGCACCTTCGGCGGCGACAGCAAGATAACCCGTCAGGAGGCGGCCGTCGTCATATCCCGTATTGTGACAGCCGCCGGAACGACAAAGGATATAAGCGCCCTGCGCGACAGCAAAAGCATCGCCTCATGGGCTTTGGACGGGGCCAAAACCGTCTATTCCAAGAACTATATGGGCGGCGATAACCTGAAGCGTTTCAACCCCTCGGGCAAACTGACCCGCGCCGAGGCCGTAAAGATAATCGAATCCCTTATAAAATCCGAAAAGGTGACAAAGACCAATCTGACCGTCGCAAAGGGCGGCCAGACATATTCCAACACGGTTTTTGTCGGCAGCGTCATCATCTCCCCCGACATCGGCGAGGGAACGGTCACCTTTAACAACTGCCGCATTCTCGGCACCATGCTTGTCAACGGCGGCGGCTCTTCATCCATCCGCCTGTCCAACACGCGCATCTCCAACATGACGGTCAATTCCCCCTCCACAAGGGTCGGCGTCGCATGCGCCGGCACCTCGACGGTAAGAAACACATATGTCTCCACCCCCTGCAACCTGGCCGAGGGCGGCCTGAGCGGCGGCGGAAAGGGCTTTGAAAACGTCACCCTGGGCGGAAACGGCCTTTCCTCCCAGACCGTCTCACTGAACGGCGATTTTGACAGCGTCACAGTTTCGGCCGTCAGCGGCCTCCATCTGCTGGGCGGCGAGATAGACGAGCTGACTATAAACTCGGCTGCCGCCGGCTCCGCCATCGAGCTTGACCAAGGGACGACCGTCACAAAAGCCGTCATAAACGCAGGTTGCGCCTTTATCGGCAAAGGCTCCGTCAAGGAGGCCGTCCAGAGCGCGGCCAACGTCACCTACGAGACAAGACCTCTCAAGATTACCGACCCCACAAGCTCCACCGGCTTCAAGGTCAGCACATATCCCGAAAACGGCGATAAATATATTCCCGTCAGCGACGCCATAACCCTCATGTTCACCGAAGCCGTGACCAACGCCGACGGAGGCGCGATAAACGCCGCATATATTCAGAATGTGGTCGAACTTCGCCGCGACAGCACAAGTGGGGCCAAGGTCACATATTATCCCACCGTCAGCGCCAACGGCAAGGCCGTCTCCCTCCAGCCCATGTCCGTTCTGAAGGAGGACGCCACATATTATCTGACCGTCAAGGCCGGGGCCTTCCGCTCCTCCAAGGGACAGCTGACCGACGCCCTGACCGTCCGCTTCTCTACAGGCGACGGCGAAAACCAGCCCATGGTGCCCACGGTCACGCCTGCCGACGGAAGCGAGAATATCCCCGTCACGGCCTCGATAAAGCTGGAGTTCGGCGCCGAAATATATAACTCGAACGGCAAATCCCTGACAAGCACCTATCTGAACTCCGACGTTTTGGAGCTTCGCCGCGGCAGCTCGGGCGGCAAGGAGGTAGCCTTCGACGCCAAGCTGAGCAAGGACGGCAAGACGATAACCGTCACCCCCGACGACGAGTTTGACACCGACACGACATATTATCTCATCCTGCTGGACGGCGCTCTGACCGACGGCGAGGAGGAGAACTCGCGCCAGACCTTCTCCTTTACCACCTCCGAGGAGGCCTACTGCGTGCCCATGGCCTCTCCCTCCTCGGGAGCCGAGGATGTGGATCTCGACCAGGTTTTCACCTTTACCTTTGACAGCGCCCTGTCGACCACCGACGGCTCCAAGCCGACAAACACCTATATCGGCGAGGCCGTCGTCTCCATGCGCAAGGACAGTGAAAAGGGCTCCTCCGTCTCTCTGTCGGTAAGCATCAGCTCCGACAAAAAGACCATAACGGTAACTCCCTACAAGAATCTTGTCAGCGATACCGACTATTACATCATCTTTGAGGGCGGAAGCCTCGTGGACGGCAACGGCGACGACCTGCCCGACCTTGTTTTCCGTTACACCACAAAGAGCGATTCTTCTTTCTCCGGCAATCTGGCCCCCACCACCTCTCCCACCAACGGCAAGACGGGGGTCAAAACGTCGACCGATATAACCATCACCTATCCCCAATCCCTGACCACCGACACGGGCAAGGATATAACCTCATCCTATCTCGAGGACGCCATCACCATCCGCAAGTCAAGCGCCACGGGAAAGGCCGTCGCCTTCTCGGCAAAGATAAACTCGGCTGCCAAGGTGATAACCCTCACCCCCGACGACGACCTGACAAACAACACAAAATATTATGTCACGGTAAGCCAGGGCGTCTTTAAAAACGCCTCGGGGTCGAGGAACGCCAAATACACCTTCTCCTTTACTGTGGGCAGGTCCTCCTCCTATTTCGAGCCTTACGAGACATACCCCGAGGATGGCGACAGAGACGTCAGCACATCGACCGATATCACGATAGACTTTGACGAAGCCGTATATCAGACAGGCGGCAAGTCCGTTACAAGCACCTATCTCAAAAACGACGTTGTCGAGCTTCGCAAATCCGGCACGAGCGGCACAAAGGTCTCCTTCACTGCCTCCATCGACAGCAAAAAGAAGTCCATAACGATTTCTCCCAGCTCGTCTCTGACGTCGGGCACAAAATACTATGTCATCCTGAACGGCGACACGCTGGAGAACGGCGACGGCGAGGTCATGGACGAATATATTTTCTCCTTTACAACAAGGTCGTCCTCCTCAACTGCCGGCACCATCTCCTCTCCCACCATGTTCCCGGCCAACGGCGAGACGGCGGCCGAGGTTACGACAAGCCAGATACAGCTCATCTATCCCGACGCCCTTACAAACTCCGACGGCAAGGCCCTGACAAGCGATTATCTTGAGGACTATTTCAAGATAACAAGTGGCACGGCCACCGTCGATAAGGATGAGAAAAACCTCGTCAGATATACGGCCAAAATAGATTCGGGCAACAAGCGCATCACACTCAATCTGAGCGACGACCTCAAATGCGACACAAAGTATTATGTCTCCCTGCCGGCCGGAATCCTCAAATCCAGCAAGGGCACATCGGCCAAGCTGAGCTATTACTTCACCACCAAAAAGCCGACGGTAGAGATAACCGATGACGATATCGTACCTGACAAGCTGTCGGCCGAGGTCACCTTCCGCTTTGACTATACAGGTGCTGAAGATGTTGACTTCACGGTATATCGCGGTTCTACGGCTGTCAGGGCCAACTTTACGCCCAACACTAGCCCCAAGTCATCTTATACTGTCACTCTTGACGAACTGAAAGAGGCCACAACCTACAACGTCAAGGTCACAATGACCTATAACGGCGGCAAGACGGTCTCGGTCAGCAAGAGCTTCAAAACATTGGCAACCTCCACCCAGTCTACGCCGGAGGCCATTTCCGTCGAAGATTTCGACGGCACCTCCTACGACGCCACCCTTGCCAAGCCTTCCAAAAATAAGGCAAAGGCCGAGATAAAGGGCAAGATTACACCGAAAAACGGTCAGATTCCCGTCACGGTCACGCTGTTTGAAAACAGCAAGTCGACCGTCGAGATAAACGGTGCCAGAGGCTCCTCGGCCCTGATAGACGTCGATCACGACGCCACCGCCCAGACGGTCATTATCAAGGTGACGGCCGAAAGCGGCGACTATACCGAATACACCCTCACCATTCCCATCGCACAGTAATTCAAAACCAAAGCAAAAACCGTTGACCGCTGATAATTTCAGCGGTCAACGGCTGTAAAGACAGGAGTTATAATGGACAAGGAAAGAAAAAAAGCCCTCCGCGCCCAATATGACGAAAGAAAGCCCGACATGGGCGTCGTCTGCTGGCAGAGCGGAGACAGAATGTGGATAGCCACGACAAAGGACGCCAAGGCCGATTATAACGGCAGTCTTTTCCAGCTTCGTCTCGGCTCATGGCCCAACCGCGATATGCAAAGCGCCTTTACAAGCGACCCCGATTCCTTTAAATGGTCTCTGCTCAAAAAATTAGATTACAAGGAGCGCGACGACGACCATTCCGACGATTTAGAGCTTCTCCTCATGGCCTGCCTTGACGAGCATCCGGGCGCCGAACAGATGAGGCCCGGCAGAAAATAACGGCAAAGCCCCACCGAAAGCGGTGGGGCTTTTTATATCTTTTCGGCCCTTTCGGATCTGCCTTTTCAGCGACCGTTTCTCTTGCGGCCCTTTTCTTTTGCCGTGGCTTTCATGCTTTTCGGCCGCAGCCTGCGCACGGGCGCGGATACTTTCTTTCTCATTTCCATTCTCGCCAAAATATCAAAAACAGCGCCGCAAACGGGGCACATATACCTGTTGTCGTCAAACTCGGCTCCGCACTCGGGACAAATCATTATTTATATCTCAGCTCCTTTTTCAAACCGCCTGAACTTTTTTATATATTCAGTTTAGCATAACAGTTTGACTTGTACAAGAAAAAGTTAGTTATTACCTAACATACTTTGCGCCCCATAATGGCTATACTTTTGTTAGGTGATAACTAATATGACAAATCTTTGTTTTGACCCCAACATCTATGATACCATACGAAAAAACATCCGCCTGTACCGCAGGAAAAAGGGCATGACCTCGGCCGAGCTGGCCGAGGCCGTCGGCCTGTCTCACGATTTCATCCGCCAGATACAAAGCGACAAGGCCGCCTATAACTTTTCGGTTGAGACCTTCTATAAAATAGCCGTCGCGCTTGATGTCAGCCTTGATGACCTCGCAGGAATGAATGAGAACAAAAAGCGGTAAGCATAAAAAGCTTGCCGCCTATTATAACACCAGCGTAGACTATCTCCTCGGCCTGACGGATATAAAAGAACCATACCCGAAAAGCACAAGATAATATTGCTAAAAAGAGACAAGCCGAAGCTTGTCTCTTTTTAGCAAAAAACTTTTTGATACAACCGTTGTTAAAGGCGTAAACCTCAAAAACCATCGTTTCGTGCCTCTATTAAAGCATTACGATAGCATTTTCAGAAGCTCTTTGCAATATATAATTTGCTCTTGCGTAAAAAGAGGTTTATATTCAGGCTTGCATACAGAATGCTCCATCGATAAGTCCAGTCTGTTACAGAGGCAGAGCGTTGTAAAACCATCAGAAACCTTGCCGGTTGTTATAGCATTGTTAATCAACCGCTTTGCGGTTTCAACGCCGCCATATTCAGCCAACATCTGGTTGAAGCGTGTAGGGTTATATTTACACTCTTTATTTGCTCGAACCATCTGATCTTTCAATTCCTCTTCAAATTTATGTGTTAAATAATCCATAAACAACACCTTTAAACCTTGCTATTTTGTTGGTTCATCGTCGTAATAATAATCTTCCTCGTCCAATTCTTCCGCCTCAAAGTTCCATGGGTCGTATTGTCCGGAGCGTACCAGCTTTTTCTCATCTTGAGAAAGACCATACCAATCCATTTCATGTTCCAATTCTTTATTTATACTCTTTCTGTCTGCTTTCTTGCCCAATCCAAACAATAAGTTAAGAAAAAATCCCATTAGGCATGACACCATTTCCTTTTATCTTTTTCGTCTATGATTGCGCTTTTTATTTCCTGTCAAAAGCGCATATAACAATGATACCGGTAAAAACATAATTCTCATTACTATCCGGAGAGAACGCTTAAACTCAGGACTCTCTGTGTATCTGCGCATTGTAAACTCCTCATCTTTCCATTAGGTACCTCTTATATAATATTGTACTTTATTTCGATGGTAGAGGACTGGCCGCTTGGTGTATCGTGGAGAATTTCATCACCTTGACCCATGCACTGACGCATAGCATTAACGACCATAGGAATACGATTTTTCATTTTTAAACGCTTGTGGATGTCATTTGCTTTAATGACAAGGAAATTCTCACCGTTTTCTTTTGCTTCGCATTTCAGCTTTTCAATATAATCACGAATGTCCGCCGTAGTAATCTTTTTCTTTGCGGTCTCCATATTTGCAGTTCCAGATATGGCCACAGTATAACCCCCCTCAGACAATGCTTTCACCTGTTCTTCCAACGCTTGGATTCGAGCAAGCATTTCAACTATAATAGAATCATAATTCATCATATAAGCACTCCTTTCATTTAGAATTATATCAGAATTCTAAATGAAAGTCAAGAAAATTCTTTTTTGTTTTCATGGCAGAACTGAGATATATAAATTTAGAGAAAAAATAATAGCACCAAAAGAAAAGCGGTTCCATAAGGAACCACTTTTCTTTTGGTGAAAGGAGATGGATTCGCTTTTCTGCGGAAAAGCCACGCCGGTTGCAACATACCACCGGCACGTTGCCAAGTGCCGGCTTTCGAATCCATCTCCGTATCAATATAAAACAAGATGCAAGCCTTTTGGCTTGCATCTTGTTTGGTGGAAGGAGATGGATTCGAACCATCGAAGTCACTGACAACAGATTTACAGTCTGCCCCCGTTGGCCACTTGGGTATCCTTCCATATTAAATTGAGAGAAGATAATGGAGCTGGTGGACGGATTCGAACCCCCGACCTGCTGATTACAAATCAGCTGCTCTACCGGCTGAGCTACACCAGCATATACACCATTTCTTGACGCTTGATTATTGTACCAGAAACAAATATATTTGTCAATGGTTTTAATAAGATTTTTTATCTCTTCCCGTCAGGCGAAAAAAAAGCCCGTGGGCTTTGGCCTTTCTCTCCTCGGCAGCCTGAAGGTCGCGCCTCCACTCCCCGTTCTCAAGGCGCAGACAGTCCCCCTCGGCGGCACCCTCGGGCAAATTAGACATCTCAACCGTCGTCATGTCCCCATTATCATCCCCGATAAGGACGGCCTTATCCCCCTCAAGCCTGTCTATAACATATATTTTGTCCATTTTATTTCTCCCATTCAACGCCGCTCTTGTCCTTGTCCCACCATATGACTATACTGCCCTTTTCATCGGTGCGAAGCACCTGACGATCTGAAAGACGCTCAAGTATCTCTTTGTGAGGGTGGCCGTAGTCGTTGTTTTTTCCGACAGATATAATGGCTATCCCCGGGTCGGCGGCGTCGATAAGCTCCTGAGTTGAGGAGGTCGAGCTGCCGTGATGGGCGACCTTGAGTACAGCGGCCGAAATATCGGCGTTTGACGCCAGCAGCTCTCTCTCCGCCTCGGCCTCCATATCGCCTGTGAATAACAGCCTGTAGCCGTCATAATCCACCATCAGCACAAGGGAGGAATTGTTTGCGTCCTCATATTCCTTTGTCCAGATAAAAGTGCAGACGGCGTCCCCAAGATTAAAACTCCGGCCTCTTTCGGGCGCCTCTGTGGAAATATTTTTCCTCTCCAGCGCCTCAAGCATCCCGATGTATGTATTTGTGTCGTGCGCGTGGTGAGAGATAAAGGCCTGACGGGGCGAAAAGCCCTCTATGACGTCGGTCATCGAACCTATATGGTCGGAATGACCGTGGGTGGCGACGATATAATCGAGGCGGCTGACGCCGTGCTTTAACAGATAGCGCCTTATGCCCTCATAGCTGTCGGGCGTTCCCGCGTCGATAAGCAGGCTTTCCCCTCCGCAGGTTATCAGGGCGCAGTCGCCCTGCCCCACGTCTATAAAATGAGCCTCAAAATCGTGCCTGTCAAGGCTCATATTATATATTGCAAAAGCCAGCAGGGCCGCCAAGCCAACGGCCAGCCGCCCCATAACCCTTTTAAGCTTTCTCATTCGAAACCTCCGTCTTTATGCCCAACGCGGCCAAATGACGCCAGAAATCGGGATAGGATTTGGCGACACATTCGGCCCCCTCTATGACAATTCCCTCTTCGGAGCCGCAGGCCATAAAGGCCGCCATCATGGCCATGCGGTGGTCGTCGACGGCGACCCTGCCGCCCCTCGGCGCGCCGCCGTAAATTATTATCTCGTCGTTTATCCTCTCGGCGCGGCCTCCCACGTCATTTATCATTCGGACTATTCCAGTTGCCCTGTCCGACTCCTTGTCGGCCAGCCTGCCGACATTTGTCAGCCTGACTCCCCCCGTAAAGAGGCCGTAGGCCGCGGCGGCAGGAGCCAAATCGGGATGGTCGGTGCAGTCGAGGACATTATCTCCCCTTTCCAGCCACCAAACCATATAGCGGTCGCCCTGAAAGCTGTCATTATCGAGGCCGTGACACTCTATCCGCCCCAGCGCCTTTCCCATGGCCAGCCAGAAGGCCCCTTGAGACCAGTCCCCCTCGACGGCGACCTTTGTCCCCTTGTAGCCTCCGCCGACGCGAACCTTGCCCTCTTCAAACCCGACAAAAGCTCCAAAGGCCTTTATCACCTCGGCCGTCATCTTTATATAAGGCGCCGACGGCGAGACGCCGTACTCTATGACGCTTTCCTCCCTCAGGCTCCCGAGGGCCATCATCATGCCCGAGACAAACTGGGACGAGACGACCCTGTCAAGCCTGTATTTCCCTGCCTTCATGGAGCCTTCCGCCGCAAGCAGGCCGTCCCTCTGCTCGTATGTCCAGCCGTGGGCAAGGCAAAGCTCGCGGTAGCTCTCCATGGGCCGCTTCATAAGCCTGCCCTCACCTGTCAGCTCCCCCCTGACCCCTCGGGCCAGAATGGCCGGCAGGGCAAACCTCAGCGTCGAGCCCGACTGGCCGCAGGAAGCCCTGACCGTCCCCTCTTTTTTAAAGGGCCTGACGGTCACTCGCCTGCCCGTCAGGGTGATATCGGCCCCCATGGCGCGGCAGACGTTGACGGTGGCCTCTATGTCCTCCGACATATCCACCCCCTCAAGAACACTTTCGCCCTCGGCCATGGCGGCGCAGAAAACCGCCCTGTGAGCCATGCTTTTGGAGCAGGGGGGCGTGACGCCGCCCCGCGGCTCTCCCGGATAAACCTTTATTTTCATATCTCTCTGTTCCTGTAAACCTCTGCCGCCCTTTCGGCGCATTCAGCGGGCGAGCCGTTGTTGTCCAGCGTAAGGTCGGCGTATTGGGCGTAAAGGGGGCCGCGCCTTTTTAAAAGAGCCTCCAAAGCCCCTTTTTTTCTCAGCAGGGGCCTGTCCCTCCTGTCGGCCAGCGCGATATCCCTTTCAAGCCTTATGACAATATTGCCGTCGCGAAGGTGCTCCATGTTGGCCGCCCTTTCGACTATGCCTCCCCCGGGGGAAATGACAAGCCCACCCCTGTGGGAAAACTCGATGGCCAGCTCGGCCTCAAGCTGTCTGAAATATTTTTCGCCCCTTGTGTCGAATATCTCCGAGGGACTTTTTCCCGTTCTTTTTTCAATCAAAGTGTCAAAATCAACAAAGGGCAGGCCGAGCATTTCGGCGCACAGCCCCCCTATAGTCGTCTTTCCTGCCGAGGGCATACCTATGAACACAAGGGAGGGCAGGGGCCTCAAAAGTTTCCGCGCCATATGTCCCTGTCCTTTTCCAGCATAAGGTCAAAAAGCCCGATGGCCGTCACGCTGTCCATGACCACCCTGGCGCGGTGTATAATGGCCGGGTCGTGGCGCCCCTTCAGCTCAAGCTCCTTTTCCTCCATGGTTTCGATGTCTACCGTCTGCTGTTTTTTCGATATGGACGGCGTCGGCCTGACGGCCGTCCTGAATATGACGGGCATTCCGTTTGAAATGCCGCCGTTTATGCCGCCGCTGAAATTGCTTTTTGTCATTATCCTGCCGTTATCCGACACAAGCTGGTCGTTGACCTCCGAGCCTGTCAGATATGCAAAGCCGAACCCCAGCCCGAACTCTATGCCCTTTATCCCCGGCACCGAAAAGGCCAGATGGGCGATGACGCTTTCAAGGGAATCGAAAAAGGGCGCGCCGATTCCGACGGGCAAACCGTATACCGCCGTTTCCAGCGTGCCGCCGACAGAATCCCCCTCGGCCGCCGCCCGTTTTATCAGCGCCGTCATCTCCTCGCCCTTTTCGTCGTCGATGACGGCGAATCGCTTGTCCCTCAATGAGAGCAGAAGCTCTTTAAGCTCCTCGCCTCCCGCCTCGTCAAAATCGTCGTCGCTTATCTCGCCGCAGCGGCTGACGTGGGTGCCGATATATATGCCGCTTTCCTCAAGAGCCTTCCCCAGAACCGAACCGAGGGCCACCAGCGGAGCCGTCATGCGGCCCGAAAAGGAGCCTCCGCCCCTGTAGTCGTTAAAGCCGCCCAGCTTTGTATATGCCGTAAAATCGGCGTGGGAGGGCCTTAATATCCTCTCGGGATAATCGCCGTTTCGCTGGGCCTTGTTCTCTATGACAATGGTCAGGGGGCCGCCGTTCGTCCTGCCCTCGAATACCCCCGTCAGTATGACCGGCTTGTCCTCCTCGCGTCTGGCCGTCGAGATATCTCCCCACGGTCTGCGGAGGTCAAGCCACTTTTCCATATACCCCTCGTCTATCTTCATACCGGCCGGCAGCCCGTCGCAGGTGACGCCGACAGCCGCGCCGTGGGATTCGCCGAAAAGGGTCAGTCTTATATTTCTGCCGTATGTAAAGGTCATATCTCTCTGTTTTCCTCCAAAAGCTCTCTCTGATAGGCTTTTGAAATATCCATGACCGCCGTAATAAAACTGCGGTAATGCTCCCTCAAAGCCGAGTTCGACACCCTCTCAAGGCCTCTTTCTATTACGGCTCCCTCCCTTTCGGGGTCGAATATAGGCAGGCCGTTTTTCCTCTTGTATTCGAGGACGCGCGATGCCGCCTCCATCCTGCGGACAAAAAGCTCGGCCATGTGGGCGTCTATCTCGTCGATGTCCTCTCTCGCCTCTTCCAGCATATTCATGAATCATCACCTCTCACACTATTTTATTTCAAAAGCCCTAAAATGGCAAGAGGGAAGATTGCAGGGGCGTACGTTAAAAAATTTATCAAATATTTATAAGCTTCACGCCATTTTTTCTGTTGTCAAAAAGCAACACTTGTGGCATAATTTACGTGTGACGATATATATAAAAAAGGAGTTTTAAATATGGCTTTCAAAATAATCACCGATTCGGCCTCCGATATGCCCCAGTGGATAATAGACAAATATAACCTCCATGTCATTCCCACTCCCGTCGTTATCGAAGGGGTCGACCATTTTGACCGCAAGGACATCTTCCCCGACAAGTTCTACGATATCCTTCGCAGCGGCGTGGAGATATCGACCTACCATATCAACGCCGCCATGTTCACCGAGGCCTTCGAGCCTTACGCCCAGCGCGGCGACGAGCTGCTTTATATCTGCTTTTCGACGGGGGTGGCCGGCACCTTCGGCGCAGCCAATCTGGCCAAGAGCGACCTTTTGGAAAAATATCCCGATTTTAAAATAACCATCATCGATTCCAAATGCGCCTCCATGGGCTACGGCGTCACCGTCTACAAGCTGCTGAGGATGCAGGAGAACGGCGCTCCCAAGGAGCTTATCATCGAGGCGGCCGAGTTTTTCTGCTCCCACGCCGAGCATTCGGTGACCGTCGAGACGCTGGAATATCTCCTCAAAGGCGGACGCATAAGCAAAACGGCGGCCACCTTCGGCGGTCTTTTAGGCATCAAGCCGATAATAATTGTCAACGAAAAGGGCGCCCTTACGGCCATAGAGAAAATACGCGGACGCAAGGCCTCGGTCAAGCGCATAATCGACCGCACGGGTGAGGTCGGAAATCAACTTGACAGACAGATACTCGGCGTTGTCCATGCCGACTGCCTGCCCGACGCCGAATATATCAAAAGCGAGCTAATCCGCCAGTACGGCTGCAAGGAGGTCGTCATCAGCGAGATAGGCTGCGCCATCGGCGCTCATATCGGCCCCGGCGCACTCGGCATTGTCTGCCAGACGGCCCTCGACGACCGCTTCGAGCAATATATCTAACGGCCTAACGGCGCGTTAGCGCCTATTCAATATGCCCTTGACCTTGCCGGAGGCTATTGGAGCGAGGGGCCGCCCGCCGCTTTGCG
>CANSNO010000046.1 GCA_947648385.1 uncultured Clostridia bacterium | reverse complement strand
AATTGTAAATGTCAAGAACCGAAAGGTGCAAGTGCTTATTGACGGTATCTGTTATTTTTTATATAATTATAAAGATAAAACTTTATTATATAAGGGAGGCAGAGCGGTGGATAAAAATGTCATAGCCGCTTATTCCGGCGGCGCTTTGCCCGCCGCCATCGGCATAATCAGAATGACGGGTAAAGGCGCCGCCGATATCCTGTCCTCGGTTTTCAGGCCGAAAAGGGGAAAACCAATTACTTATAGCGATAAAAATAAAATGATATACGGAGAGTTGTCAGCATCTGACGGCAAAACAATAGATATTTGCCTTGCATGTCTCTTTGAAGGCCCTCATTCTTATACCGGCGAGGATATGGCCGAGATATACTGCCACGGCTCGGAGGCTGTGGTGGCCGGAGCCTTGAGGGCGATTTATGACGCCGGGGCCAGACCCGCCGAGGCCGGAGAGTTCACCAAAAGGGCTTTTTTAAACGGCAAGATGAACCTTTCGGAGGCAGAGGCAACGGCCGACCTGATATATTCTCAGACAGAGATGGGGGCAAAAAACGCCGCCGCCCAGCTCAAGGGAGCCAACTTTAAAGAGGTCGCGGAAATGAGGCAAAGCGCCCTTGACCTTATATCCCATTTTTACGCCGTTTGTGATTACGCCGACGAGGATATCGAGCCTTTTGACTATGAGAACGCCCGAAATACCTTGACAGATATTAAAATCAGGCTGGAAAAGCTGGCCGAAAGCTATGACCGCTCAAAATTCCTTTCGGAGGGGGTGCCCGTGGCCATCCTCGGCAGACCGAACGTGGGCAAATCCTCCCTTTTCAACGCTCTTTTGGGCTATGACCGCGCCATTGTCACCTCTGAGGCCGGAACGACGCGCGACGTCATCGGCCAAAGGGCTACCTTTGACGGCGTGACCTTTTATCTGATGGATACGGCCGGAATACGGGAGGGCCTGACCGAGGCCGAGACGGCCGGAATAAAGCTCAGCCGTCAGGCGGCGGAGGACGCCGAGATAATAATAGCCGTATTTGACGGCTCGCAGCCTTTGGCGGCAGAGGATAAAGAAATCATTGATATATGCCGGGACAGAAAAACCATCGCGGTCATAAATAAAAATGACCTGCCAGTGGCCGATATGTCCGCGGTTTCCAATATGTTTGAAAAAAACGTCTCCCTCTCGGCCGATAGGGGAGAGGGGATAGAGGAGCTTGTCGGGCTTATGAACGGTTTGTGTCCGGATATTTCCTCGGGAGAGGTGCTGATAACCAGCGGACGCCAGGCGGCCCTTTTGGCTCAGGCGGCCGAGGCCTTTGAAAGGGCGTCCGAAAGCGCCGCCAACGGCATGACGGCCGACGCTTTTCTGCTGGACGCCGAGAGGGGCGCGTCGCTTCTTGGCAAGGTGATTGGGCTTGATGTGGATATAGATATAACCAATGGTATTTTCTCACGCTTTTGTGTCGGAAAGTAATTTAAAGCAATCCCCCGATCGCCATTCGGCGACAGCCCCTTTGCACAAGGGGGCTCTAAAACAACACTATAAGAAATAATATCTATATATATTACTAAAAGTTTAGGAAACTCGCGCTTATGAAAGAAAAAAGAAGCTTTGATATAGCCGTGATAGGTGCCGGCCATGCCGGCATAGAGGCGGCGCTGGCAGCCGCCCGTCTGGGATGCTCGGTGCTGTGCCTGTGCACCTCCCTCGACGCCGTCGGCAATATGCCGTGCAATCCCTCTGTCGGCGGCACGGCAAAGGGCCAGCTTGTCAGGGAGATAGACGCCCTCGGAGGAGAGATGGGCAGGGCGGCCGACGCCGTTTGCATACAGTTCCGTATGCTTAACAGGGGTAAGGGGCCGGCCGTTTATTCCCCGCGCGCCCAGGTGGACAGAATGGCCTACCGCGCCTATATGAAAGGGGCGCTGGAGCGTTGCGAGGGACTGACCCTTATGCAGGGGGAATGTGCCGAAATAATTGCCGAGGACGGACGGGTGACGGGTGTAAAACTGGCTTCCGGCCTAAGCTATAAAGTCAAAGCCCTTGTCATAGCCACGGGGACGTTTTTGCGCAGCAGGGTCTTTGCCGGGGAGTTTTCGCGCAATGCCGGCCCCGACGGGATGCTTCCGGCCGACTGCCTCTCCTCCTCTCTCGAAGCTCTCGGCCTGCCCATGCGCCGTTTTAAGACCGGAACTCCGGCCCGTCTGGACGGAAATACGATAGATTATTCCAAAATGGAGGTTCAGTACGGCGAGAAAGGGGAGGACGGCTTCAGCTACGGCGGCTCGAGGGGAGAGTCGAAGGTGGTGTGCCACCTGCTCTATACAAATGAAAAAACCCACGATATAATCAGAAGCGCCCTCGACCGCTCGCCTCTCTTTACCGGAGTTATAGAGGGGGTCGGCCCGAGATACTGTCCCTCTATTGAGGACAAGGTGGTCAGATTCCCCGAAAAGACGCGTCACCAGCTCTTTCTCGAGCCATGCGGCGCAGAGACCGGCGAGGTGTATTTGCAGGGGCTTTCGACCTCTCTGCCCGAGGATGTGCAGATAGAGATGCTCCATTCCATAGAGGGACTTGAAAATGTCGAGGTCATGCGCTTCGGCTATGCCATCGAGTATGACTGCCTCGACCCCCTGTGCCTCGACCAGACGCTGGCAGTCAAGAGCCTGAAAGGGCTTTACGCCGCGGGGCAGGTCTGCGGCTCGTCGGGATATGAGGAGGCAGCCGGTCAGGGACTTGTGGCCGGCATCAACGCCGCCCGTTTTGTAAAAGGCAAAGCCCCCTTTACCCTCAGCCGCACCGACGGATATATCGGCACATTGATAGACGACCTTGTGACAAAGGGCACAAACGAGCCTTACCGCATGATGACCTCCCGTTCCGAGTATCGCCTGACCTCCCGTCAGGACAACGCCGACAGGCGTATGATGGGCTATGGCCTTGAGCTTGGCCTTGTCAGCCGTGAAAGGTTCGAGGCAATGGAGAAAAAATACCGTTTGGCCGACGAGGAGATAAAAAGGCTGGAAAAGACCCATATCCCTCCGTCCGACAAGCTGAACGGTATTCTTGAGGCTCACGGGACGACTCCAGTGGTCAGCGGAGCGGGACTTTTAGAACTGCTCAAAAGACCTCAGATAGATTATGACTGCCTCGGCCCCGTAGATGATGACAGACCCGACCTGCCGAGAGACGTTATAGAACAGGTAGAAATAAATGTAAAATACGAGGGCTATATAAAGCGTGGCCTCAGGGATATCGAGGAACAGAAGAGGCTGGAAAATATGGTTCTGCCCGATGACATAGATTATATGAGCATAAATCAGCTCAGGGTGGAGGCCCGGCAGAAGCTGACGGCCGTAAGACCGCGAACCTTGGGCCAGGCCGGAAGAATATCGGGGGTGTCCCCCTCGGATATCGGTGGGCTGATGGTCTATCTTTCGACGAGAAGGGAGGAGAAAAAGGATGTTCGGTGATACGCTGAAAAAAGCTCTCGACCGAATAGAGCTTGAAATCAACGGCGAGCAAATTGAACGCCTTGAGAGTTTTGCCGCCTTTCTCCTCGAAAAAAACAGACAGTTCAATCTGACGGCCGTAAAAACCATGGAGGAGGCCGCCGTCAGGCATATGGCCGACAGTCTTTTTCTGCTCAAATGCGCCGATTTGAAAAATAAAAGGATACTCGACGTGGGCACGGGCGGAGGTTTTCCCGGTATGCCTTTAAAGCTCTATGACCCTGAGCTTGATATAACCATGCTGGACAGCACGGCAAAGAGGATAGATTTTATCAAAGAGGCGGCCGCGCGCCAGGGGATAGAGGCCGCGGGAGTGACGGCCAGAGCCGAGGATGCCGCGAAGGGCGATATGCGCGGCGCTTTTGACGTCGTCACGTCAAGGGCTGTGGCGCCCCTCAATATTTTGGCCGAGCTTTCCATGGCCTTTCTCAAAAAGGGCGGAATGTTTATGCCGATGAAGAGCCGCAACGAGGCGGCCGAGGCCGAGCTTCGGGAGGCGAAAAACGCGATTGCCGAAATGGGCGGAAGCTTTGAGGGCCGCAAAGAGTATGATATCGAGGGCAACGGCCCGAGGCAGGTGCTTTTTATAAGAAAGACGGGGGAGACGCCGCGGGCTTATCCAAGGGCATACAATAAAATCGCAAAAAAGCCTTTATAGGCTGAAAAAAGGCGAGGGAAAGCTTTTCCCTCGCCTTTTGTATCGTTGGTTGAAATCATTTATGATTTAGCTATCCGCCCATCGGCTCGATGCTTTGGTTAGAAAAAGTATCGGACAGAAAGCCGAGTATGGTAAATTGTTACAGCTTGCAAAAAAAGTACTTTAGCGTCCTTTTTCAAGAGGCACCTTTATGGACAGGGTCATGCAGCCGTCCTCGGTGGTGCGCGTGCAGGTGGCGTCGATGCCGGCGCTTTTTATCGAATCGACGGCGCGCCCGATGGAATTGAGAAAAAGGCGGATATCCTTTATAATGACCGTCTTTTGAGGCTTTGCGGAAGGCTCGGCCGTCAGCTTGGCGATATAATCCTCGCTTTGTGCCACTGTCAGAGAGTGGTCCGATATGTACTTTGCCGCCTTGAGGCGCTGTTCGTCGCTCTCAAGCGACAGCAGGGCGCGGGCGTGGCGCTCGGTCAGGCCTGAGGCGCGGATGTGCTCTTTTACATCCTCCGGCAGCTTGAGCAGCCGTATTTTGTTGGCCACGGCCGCCTGGGTTTTGCCCACAAGAAGGGCGGCCTGCTGTTGGGTCAGTCCGAAATCGGAGGTCAGCTTCATAAGTCCTTCGGCCTCCTCAAAGGGATCGAGGTCGCGCCGCTGGAGATTTTCCACCAGAGCCATGGCCGATGTGTCGCGGTCGCAGGCGTCGAGAATATAGCAGGGAACCGTCGTCAGCCCGGCCATGCGGGAGGCGCGGAGGCGGCGCTCTCCCGCAATGAGGACATATCCGCCGTCGCTTTTGCGCACCGTCAATGGGGTGATGATGCCGTAACGGCTGATGCTCTCGCTGAGGCGGCTGAGGGCTTCACGGTCAAAGACCTTTCGGGGCTGATATGGGTTGGGGGATATTTTTGAAATCGGTATCTGCTTGAAACGGGGAGAACGGAGGTCGATGGAAAAGGCCATGTTTTTCACTTCCTTTTCTATATATTACCAGTTATTTCCCGTGGTTTTTGTCATTTTGTGCTTGTCCTTTTTTATATTGTTTCATGTGAAACGGCAGGTTTGGCCCCCTTTGAACAAGGGAGGCATATTAAAAGGTCGTTTCACATGAAACATATTGAAATATCTTTACAATAAACATTCCGCAATGTATAATTGAAATAAAAGAAGCTCCTTTGGGGAGGATAAAGAATAAAATGGCAAAGATAGTGGCGATAGCCAACCAGAAGGGGGGCGTCGGCAAGACGACGACGGCCGTCAACCTTGCCGCCTATGTGGCGGCCAAGGGCAGCAGGGTTCTGCTGTGCGACCTTGACCCCCAGGGCAATTCCTCGTCGGGACTCGGATATCCCGGGGGAAAAAAGGAAAATATATATCACGCGATGATGGAACAGTGCGAGACGAGAGAGGCCGTCTATCACACAAAATGGTGCGATTTGATGCCCTCGGACATCAATTTGGCCGGAGCCGAGCTGGAGCTGGCCTCCTCTCGCAGGGAAAAGGCGCTGGGCAATATTATGAAGGACGTCGACCTTGATTATGACTATATTTTTATCGATTGTCCGCCCTCTCTCGGACTGCTGACCGTCAACGCTCTGGCGGCGTCCGACACCGTGATGGTGCCCATGCAGTGCGAATATTACGCCCTCGAGGGCCTCAGTCAGCTTGTCTCGACCATAAGGACGGTCAGGAGGCTCTATAACCCCGAGCTTGATATTGAGGGTATCGTCCTGACCATGTACGACGGCCGCACCAACCTGACCCTTCAGGTGGCCGAGGAGATAAAAAAGTTTTTCGGCAAAAAGGTCTATAAGACCGTCGTGCCGAGAAACGTGAGGCTTTCGGAGGCTCCCAGCCACGGACAGCCCATACTGGCCTATGACAGGCTTTCAAGGGGAGCCGAGGCCTATAATGAAATAGCCAACGAGTTTTTGAGGAATCAGAAGGGAGGGGCCGTATGATGTCGGGAAAGGGCCTGGGCCGAGGGCTTGAAGCCATATTCGGCGAGGAAATAAGCGAGACGGAGGCCGTCAGGGGCATAAAGATAAGGGAGATAGAGCCTAATCCCGACCAGCCGAGACGCGAGTTTGACCCTGTGGCTCTGGGAGAGCTGGAAAGCTCCATAAGGCAGAACGGGGTTATAACGCCGATAACCGTCAGAAAGACGGCGAGCGGTTATCAGATAGTGGCCGGAGAGCGACGCTGGAGGGCGGCGAGAGCCGCCGGGCTGGAGGAGATACCGGCCTATGTGCTGGATATCGACGACGAGGAGGCCTATAAGCTGGCTCTTGTGGAAAACCTACAGCGTCAGGACCTCAATCCCATCGAGGAGGCTCTCGGCTTTAAAAAGCTGATAGATGATTTGGGCCTGAGTCAGGACAAAGCGGCCGAAAAGGTGGGGCGCTCAAGGCCCTATGTGTCAAACTCTCTGAGGCTTTTGAGTCTGCCTAAGCAGATAGTCGAAATGGTGGCCTCAGGGGCGCTGAGCGCCGGTCACGGCCGCGCCCTTGTCACGCTCGACGAAAAAAAGGCCCTTGAGGGGGCAAAAATAATCGTCGAAAGGGAGCTTTCGGTGAGAGAGACCGAAAAGCTTGTCAAAAGGCTGGCCGAGGACAAGCCCGAAAAGAAGGAGAGCAAAAGGGACAGCGTGGCCATGTATATAAGGGAGCTGGAAAGGGAAATGGCCTCCAAGACGAACCACAATGTCAAGATATCCCACGGAGCCAAAAAGGGCAGGCTGACCATCGAATATTACGGCAACGAAGATTTGGAGCGGATATGCGCCGCCCTTGAAAAAATAAACAAGTAAAAGGGGAAAACGAGTTATGCTGGACATAAAGGTAATCAAGGAAAACCCACAGGAGGTAATCGACCGTCTGGCCGCCAAGGGCAAGGACGCCAAAGAAGAGGTGGCCGAGATACTCCGCCTTGACGGCGAGAGAAGGGCGCTGATACTGGAGACCGACAACCTCAAGGCCGAGCAGAACAGGGTCTCGAAGGAGATCCCGAAAATGAAAAAGGCCGGGGAGGACACAGCCCCCGTCATGGCCGAGATGAAGAGGCTGTCGGAGCAGATAAAGGAAAACGACGACAAAATCAGGGTTGTCGAGGCCGATTTTCGTCAGGTCATGCTCTCCCTGCCTAACCTGCCCGACAAAGACCTTGCCCCCGGCGGCAAGGAAAACAATCAGGAGCTGAGGCAGTTCGGCACGCCTCATGTCTTTGATTTTGAGCCGAAAAACCACGTCGATTTGTGCACCGACCTTGGCCTCATCGACTATGACAGGGGAACCAAGCTTTCGGGAAGCGGCTTTTGGATATACCGCGGTATGGGCGCCAGGCTGGAATGGGCGCTGCTCAACTATTTTGTCGAGACCCACTTAAATGACGGCTATGAAATGGTGCTTGTGCCCCATATGCTGGGGGCGGCGACCGGCACCGTGTCGGGTCAGTTCCCCAAGTTTAAGGACGAGGTATATTGGATAGACGACGGCGAGGAGGAGCGCAGCCACTTTATGCTTCCCACGGCCGAGACGGCCCTTGTCAGCCTGCATATGAACGAGATACTCCGCGAGGACGAGCTGCCCAAGAAGTATTTCTCCTATACTCCCTGCTTCCGCAAGGAGGCCGGCAGCCACCGCGCCGACGAGCGCGGCATGGTCAGGGGACACCAGTTCAACAAGGTGGAGATGGTGCAGTACACGCTGCCCGAAAAATCCGACGAGGCCTTTGAGGAGCTGGTCGGCAAGGCCGAGGCTCTTGTGAAGGGTCTGGGCTTCCATTTCCGCACGGTCAAGCTGGCCGCCGAGGACTGCTCGGCCTCCATGGCGCGCACATACGACATCGAGATACACATCCCCTCCATGAACGGATATAAAGAGGTCTCGTCGGTCTCTAACGCCAGAGATTATCAGGCTCGCAGGGGGGCTGTAAGGTTCAGGCGCGAGGCTACGGGCAAAACCGAGTTTGTCCACACCTTAAACGGTTCGGGCCTTGCCACAAGCCGTATTCTGCCGGCCATAGTCGAGCAGAACCAGCAAAAAGACGGCTCGGTCGTCGTGCCCGAGGTGTTGAGAAAGTATCTCGGCGGAATTGAAGTTATCACTAAGGATATGAAAAACCGGTAATTAAAAGGGCCGCAAGATAATTGCGGCCTTTTTTAACAGCTTT
Source organism: uncultured Clostridia bacterium (assembly GCA_947648385.1). GTDB lineage: Bacteria > Bacillota > Clostridia > Oscillospirales > Butyricicoccaceae > RGIG1902. The sequence continues at coordinate 4,755 of CANSNO010000046.1, read as the reverse complement.
TTGTTTCTTTTTCTCAGAAAAAGTAAAACTTTTTGGTTCTTTTGTGTTTACAAAAGAACGACCTTTTTACGTCGCCTCGCGACGGACATATCGGTCATAAAAGTCCTTAGAGCGCCGCAAAGCGGCGTCCGCCGGAAGTCCGGCGCAACAATTTTGCCGAACTTATTTCGGCAAAATCTATTTAATTACATGGGGCCCCCATTAAAAATCCCTTCTTTTAGTGGGCAGAAAGAGAAGAGAGAAAAGATGAAAGATATATATATTATCGGCGGAACAATGGGCGTGGGAAAAACGACCGTCTGCCAACGCTTAAAGAAAAAACTGCCCGACAGCGTCTTTCTGGACGGCGACTGGTGCTGGGATTCCGACCCCTTTCAGGTGACCGAGGAAACAAAAAGCATGGTCACTGACAATATTTGCCATTTGCTGAATAATTTTATTTCCTGCTCGGCCTATGAAAATGTCATCTTCTGCTGGGTCATGGACAGGGAAGAAATAATAAAGAGTATTCTTGAAAAGCTCAATACAAAGGGCTGTCAGATAAAGATAATATCTCTTGTTTGCTCTCCCGATGCCCTGAAAGACAGATTAAACAAGGATATAGAGGGCGGTCGGAGAGAAAAGGACGTCATCGCGCGCTCGCTGTCCCGTCAGAGCCTTTATGACGGGCTTGACACAATAAAAATTGACACCACAGACCTGACGGTGGAGGCAGTAGCCGAAAAAATTATTATGACACAAGCCTGCCCTGTACCCCCTTCTTGCGTCCGCGCTTAAGGTCAGTGGCAAAGGTCGGAAGGGCATAAAGAAGAACAAAGATTGAATAGATAAAAATAAGGAGGGCAACAACCATGTATGACATTCTCATCAAAAACGCCACGGTTATAACCGTCGACCCGTCCCATCACCTTTATCAGCCCGGATATGTGGCCGTCAAGGGCGACAGGCTGGCGGCCGTCGGCCCCATGGAGGAGCTTGCGGAGGGGGCCGAAGCCAAAAAGGTCATCGACGCCGAGGGCCTGTGCGTCATGCCCGGTCTTGTGGACGGCCACGGCCACGGCGGACACTGCCTGACAAAGACGCTGGGCGAGAGCAACGACACACAGTTTGCCGACGCCTGGTGGGGCAAAATGGCCGAGGACATCTATTTCCACTATGCCGACGAGTTTTTCTGGTATGCCGAGGGGGCGCTGGCGGCAGCCGAAAGGCTTAAGTTCGGCATTACGACGGGGGTTTCCATGCTGGGAAGCACGCCGAGACCCGACAGGGTGGAAAATCTGCAGGCCCATTTTGATGGCTCGGTCAAGACGGGCATAAGGCAGGTTTCGGGCGTCGGCTCCTGCGACGGCCCGTGGCCGAAAACCACATGGCTGTGGAATGAGGACGACACCCATACCGAGCGCGCCCTGACCCCCGAGCAGATGGTAGAGACGACCGAAAGGGCCGTCAGAGAGCTGAACGGCAGACATAAAAGACAGATTTGCATAGTGGCCCCCGGCAGTATCGGCTGGAAAGAAAAGGCCGAGGAAAGGGATTTTGCCATATGGAAGAATAAGGAGATGTACCGCATCGCCAAGACCTACGGCAGCCCTCTGCACACCCATCTTTACGGCGGCGGAGTGCAGTTTGTCTATGACACGACCCCCGAGCTGCTGGAGCCGACCACGTCTCTGACCCACTCGACGGCCCTGAGCCAAAGGGAGATAGAGATTTTTGCCGAGACGGGTGCCTGCCTTTTCCACGGCCCCACGACCCGCGCCAATATCAAGAACCGCTGCCCTGTCTATGAAGTCCTGAGGGCGGGCGGCAATGTGGCCATCGTCACCGACGGCGTTTCTCCCGACCGCAGCTATGATATCTGGCGCGATATGAAAGTGTTTCAGGTTATACACCGCGCCCACGATAACGACCCCCTGCTTGCCCCTCCGGGCAAGGTGCTGGAAATGTGTACAATAGTCCCGGCCCGCGCCCTTGGCATGGACAAGGATATCGGCTCACTTGAGGTGGGCAAAAAGGCCGACATCATCATCGTCAACACCCGTCAGCCCCATCTGGCCCCCTTCGGCGTCATGCCCGTGCAGAGGGTGGTATATCACGCCCAGGGGAACGACGTCGACACGGTCATTGTCGACGGCGAGGTCATGATGGAGGGACGCCGCATGACACAATGTGACGAAAAGAGGATACTTTCCGACGCCGAAAAGGCCTTTGAGGACATGAAGCGCCGCTTGGGCGATAAGTTTAAAGCTTTCTCGGCCTATGACCAAGAGGCCCTTTATTCCATCAGAAACAAAACCATGCCGAGCATTTATTAAGCTGAAAAATAAAAAAAGACCTCCCTTTCGGGAGGTCTTTTTTTGAAGTTTTTAAATTAAAGAACCGACAGCCTCGCGTCGCGGTCATAGACGACGCCGTCGATGATGGTCTTTTCGCAGAGGGTGTAGTTGCAGAAGGGGTCGCCGCTGAAGATGGCGATATCGGCGTCCTTGCCCTCGTCGAGGGAGCCCATCCTGTCCTGGAGGCCCAGAACGGTGGCCGGGTTGATGGTGACGGCCTTGAGGGCGTATTCATAGCTCAGGCCGTGGGCGATGGCGATACCGACATTTACGGGCAGCTTATCTGTCTGGGAGGATGTATCCTGGGTCAGGCAGAAATTGACGCCGGCCTTTTCAAGAATGCCGGGGTTGTCGTATGTGGTGTTCCATATCTCCATCTTGGCCGGGCCCATATCCAGGGGGCCGACAACGGCCGTGACGCCTTCCTTGGCAAGGAAGTCTTTGATCATATAGCCCTCGGTGCAGTGCTCGATGACAAAGTCAAGGTTGAACTCCTTGCATATGCGGACGGCCGTGACGATATCGTCGTTGCGGTGAGCGTGGATGCGGCACTTCATCTCGCGGCGGACGACGGGGACAAGGGCTTCCAGCTTGAAGTCGGGCTTGGGAGGCTCCTTGCCTTCCTTTTCGGCCTTGAGCTTGGCGTCGGAATAGGCTTTAGCGTTGAACAGGGCTTCGCGCAGAACTCCGGCGACGCCCATACGCGTGTTGGGCAGGATGTGACGGGAGCCGTAGACGTTCTTGGGGTTCTCGCCGAAGGCCATCTTCATCATCTCGGTGCCGGGGATGACCAGGTCGTAGACCGTCTCGCCGTTCTTGAGTTTAAAGGCAAGACCGGTGCCGCCGATGACGTTGGCCGAACCGGGGCCTGTATAGCAGGTGGTGAAGCCGGCGTTTCTGGCCACTCTGATAGCCATGTCCCTGGGATTGAGGCCGTCGATGCCCCTTATCTGGGCCGTGTTGGGGGAGGAGGTCTCGTTGCCGTCATGGATGACGGGACGGGGCTGAGGCTCGGCGAATGTGGAGATATGGGTGTGGACGTCGATAAGGCCGGGGGTGACCCACTTGCCCTCGGCGTTTATGACCTCGGCGCCCTGGGGGATCTGGACATTCTGGCCGACGGCCTTTATTTTGCCGTCCTCGATAAGAATGGTTCCGTTTTCAATGATACCGTGTGTGACTGTCAGCAGTTTTCCGCCTTTAATGGCTATCATGTGAACTCAACTCCTTTTTTTATTTGGCTCCCGTACCGTCCGAAAGCTTTATTTGCAATTATTATATATCAATTTGCTTTTTTTGGCAAGTAAGGGGGACGTTTTTCGGGGAGGGGCGCTGTCGCGCGGAAAGTTGACGATATATATAATTGATGGTAAAATATATAAAATAATTCGGAGAGGGCTGGTTTTATGTTCAGAGGAAAATCAAATGTAGACCATTTCGCAATCGTTGCCGACCGCGTAAAAGCGGAAGAGGTGATGAGGGGCCTTGGCTTTGTCTATGGCAACACCAAAAAGGACGCCCTTGTCCATGTTGTGCTTGAGCATGGATATTTTGAGGTCATGGATCCTTCCAGATTGAAAAAGGAGCCGGGCACGCCGAGCGACGTGGCCGGGTGGTGGCTGGGCACGACCGATGCGGTGAGATCCAGAGAGGTCATGGAAAAGGCCGGTTATGATGTCGGCGAGGTAGCGGTGGCCAAGGATTTCCGCAGGGCCAAGCACGGCGTAAACAAGGGTATGGCGGGCTTTGCCAGCTATTCGTTTAAGGATCCGGCTCCCTTTGAACAGTTCATTACGGGAGTGGTGCAGGGCCTCAGTCCCAAGGTGGTGTATGAGCAGCAGCTTTACATTCAGGTAAACGGCGCGCGCGCCCTTGACGCCGTTGTGTTGGTGGCGGAGGATGAGGCCGCCGCGAAAGAGGCCTGCGAGCATTACGCCGATATTGACAGGCTTTCCGGCAATCTGACCGCCGACAGGACCAACGCCAGAATCAACTATTATATTACCCGCGAAGAATACAGGAAGATATTCGGCAGGGAATACGCAAGGGGCAAAAAGCTGGATTTGATCGCCGCCGCCTTTGAGGGAGGAGATATGGTATACTTAAAGGAGCAGGCAGAGGAGCTGGGACTGGCTTATACCGTCAAGGGGTCGGATATCTATATCGACGCCAACGAGGCTCTGGGGGTCTTTTTGATTTTCCACTGCGACCCCATGTACGATGTGGAGGATATTGTACTTTAAAACTTTCAGGATAAAAAAGAAAGCATCCCCAAAGGGGTGCTTTCTTTTTTAATGGTTGCGGAGGAAGGACTTGAACCTACGACCTTCGGGTTATCGCTTCGCGCCACCTTGCGGTGCCCGTAAAAATCTTCGGGCTTACGCTTATCCTCGATTTTTTCGACCGCTGCGGAACCGAC
>CANSNO010000045.1 GCA_947648385.1 uncultured Clostridia bacterium | reverse complement strand
CTCTTACTTCCTCAAATTTTAGTTCTCCCTCAAAAAATCTGTAAAAATACTCTCTTCCCGGCTCGTCGGCATACTCCACAAGCATGACAGTACCGCCGTTTTTCAAATCCTTGAGAAACTGTTTGTCCGCAATCTCTCTTGGTGCGCTCAGAGACGCATTATATGACTCCAAAGCTATATTTGCCCGCAACCTTTCTATCGGGAAAACCCATGCCCAAACAAGAACAGGTATCAGGACAACGACTGTTAGGAGCCATTTAAACAGTTTCATTATTCCTTATTGGATGGAATTGTTACATTTCTCACTATATCAGTTATCATTGTATTTTTGGATATATTATCGCAAATACGACTTACATCTGATAGAGAACATATCTGTAAAAAACCGGACAGGCGCCGCTCTCACTGCGCCCGTCCGTTGGCATTACACTATTTTTCTCTGTCATTAGTACAATCTTTGGCTATTTTAAATGAAGGAAATACTAATCATCAATGTAGTTAGATTATTTTAAAGATGTTCTTACTCGACGGCTTTCTTCATTTTTATATCGATAAAACAATACCTGATTGAGTCTCTTGGCTTGAGCATCCAAAATCAAAACAAAATACATCGAATTCTTGAAGTTCCATATCCTCTAAATTATCAAGCGATATTATCTCATACTGTTTCATTTTTTCACCCCTTTATTATGACTAAAAGATAATACTATAAAACTACATTGATTTCAAAGCCATAAGATAGTACTGTTTAACTGTTTGGCACACCTTTGAATCAAAATATGAATTAGGGCATTTACGCCCATAACACAATGGCAACAAAGAGCACTTTTTACAATTATCATTTAATTCAAAGTCTGTCCAAACTGCATGGCATTCATCGTTTATTCCATTATCCAAATGGCCAATTTTATTGCGTTTTTCGTCTATTGCAACTGTACACTTCATCAATGACCCATCGACATCAACCACTATAGAATGGGGATTTGCCGCATAACAAACCATACTAAATGGATAAAGAAACTTCTTAAATGTATTCGCAGCAATTCCATATTTCTTTGCCATACTTGATAAATCTGTTATTGTTGCTCCATGTCCCTCCAAAAAAGTAAATGTCTGATCATCACCGCCAAGATTTTTTACCGTTTCAAAATGATAATGAAACCGCTTATCATCTCCAAAAATATCAACTAAGTAAGCAATCCAATTTTCAATAGTACTCATCATTTCGTTTGTCACATTGGTTCTCAAAACAATACTAAAACTCAAATTGCTTTCCTTTGCCGCTACCATATTATCCATAATGGTATCCCATGTAGGTTTATTCCCCATGAGTTTTCGTGTCAAGTCGTGAGTGTCCTTAAATCCATCTATTGTAACTTGATATGAGTCAATACCAGAGTCAACTAATACCTCAAGCCTTTCTCGAGTTAATAAGTATGCATTTGTTGTCATTTGACCTTTAAGTATTACATATGATGGCAAAACCTTTCTTAAACGCTTCATGAACTCAACAATCTTTTGATATTGGAGCATAGGTTCCCCACCAAACCACGAAACATATACAGCAGTATACTTTTTTATTTTTACCTCATCCAGTATGAAGCTTATAATCTTATCATAATGCTCTTCCGATAAACTTTTCTCCTCATGTTGTTCGTAACAATAAGGACATCTAAAGTTACAATTTCTCGTAGGGAACAAAATGACTTGCAATGGTCGTCCTGAAATGTATTGACGATAATAGTAATTCACCAAACTGATTTCATCTGTTTCATCGGGCACAATTATTTTATGTTTAATTAAGTCATTATAAAACCTATCGCAGTCATCATCTCCAAAAAACAAGTTATAATATTCGCTATTGCCAACTATTTTTTCCACAACTGGAAACAGCTTTTCATCATTGACTTTTATAATATTAGGATACAAAGTATTATGAAGCAAATATGCATCTTCAGTTTTAACGCAATTTAAAAAAAGACTTGTCTTCATTTTTATCTTCCTATAAAATCAATAGCTCATCAATTTTGACGGGTCATTATATCTGTTATTAACACACATTTACCCTTATCCTTACTCTTCATCTTCCTCGTCTTCGGCATATTCGAGAAGATCACCCGGCTGGCATTTGAGCGCCTTGCATATCGCATTTAGCGTACTAAACCTAATTGCTCGTACCTTGCCAGTTTTAAGATAAGACAGATTGACATTTGATATACCTACTTTGGAGGCCAACTCGTTAAGCTTCATTTTTCTGTCAGCTAGCATACGATCAAGCCGAATAATTATCATAATGTATGATCCACCTCATCCTGCAGTTTAAAGCCATACCGTATTATATACACGGCAACAAGATAAACGATACAGGGCACCAGCTTGTTTATAATGCCCGGGCCAATATCTTCAAAAATCACTTTCCCTTGAGAAAAGCCATTAACTACTTTCGCGATAATGCGGCATATTAAAGGAAGTGCAAAGACATCAACCAACTGAAGCAGACCATAGATGAAAAGATAAGAGGAGTTTTTTTGCACAAAAGTGCGTCCTCGTCGCAGGTTCCTAAAAATTAAAATCAGACAAATCTCAGCAGATATACCAACGGCGGCATAGAGCACAAACATCAAAATCAATCCATCATATATGGGTTTATCAACTTGGTTGTTTTCATCTGTCCAAACATTAATATCCCATGAAGGGCCGGCAGTCAAAAAACGAACCCTGATACCCTCCTGTTCATAAACGGGTGCAGCAATCGGTGCTTCGTCTTTTGTATGTACAACATAGACTTCTTTGCCGTCTAAACACAGAACGACCGACATGATATATCCGTAAATTGAAAGAAAACAAAAAAATATCAAAACCCAAGCAGATATTTTAATGAAGCGTTCACTTGCGCTTTTATGATTAGTTTTCATATTTTTCTCCTTACAATCCCTACTTGAAATTATTTAAAAAATAAAATCATATTATTAATTTTCTTCATTATAATTGATATATTGAAATATTACAATAGTTTGTTTTGCAAGGCAATACATTTTTTATTTGTCTAGTGTAATTTGCATATCACATCAGAAACAATTGTGTCGATAATCAATCTTTATGTGCCAACTGGTAGCCACTGTAACTTCTCCCTCCAATCCTACAGCAGAACGCATCCAAATCATTTCCATCATAAAACTGCCACCTCAACGCTTTGCGTAGCCGTCAAGGTAGCAGTTTTATATGTGTTTTTCACTAAGCCATTATAATAAACAACAATGTCTCTTAATACCTTGGCACACCGTAGCCCAAAATCTCGTAGTGTCCCACAGGATAAGTGTTGACCTTCACGCTGTCTCCAGAATTGCCTTCGACGGTGTAAACTGTGCCGCTCTCTACCTTCTCTACAATACCTACATGGTCAGCAAGACCGTCCTGCGGGCCAGAACCGCCACGATTGTCCCAGTCAAAGAAAATTATCATGCCAGAGGTAGGTTCAACAGAGTTATCCACCCATTGGCCCTTATCTTTGAACCATTGGGTTCCATATACACAACCGGCGAACTTCGGGATAATGCCGTCGTCAATATATCCGCACTCGTTGGCGCACCACGATACAAAGCAGGCGCACCATTCGACATGGGAGTTAAAACCATACCAGCCCCAATAAGGAGCGCCGCCATAGTTGCCAATCTGGGATAAAGCTACCGTCACGATTTGATTATCGCTGTACCCAATGCCATAGAGAACGGTAGACCATAGCTGGTTATTCTCATCACTTAACAGGTCTGCCAGATAATCCTTTTGTTGTTGTGTGAACTCGTACTGTACTGCCATTTCCTCGGCTGTCTTATGGCTGACAGTGATATAAAGCGTTGTGGTCGTTTCCGTGGTCTCTGTGGTGAGAATATTTCCATGCCCGTCATCTGTTTCGACAGTCACGGTTGTATCGCTGGTCTCCGTGTAAGAAGATATATTGTTCATATCCCAGAAAATATTGGATAAGAGGTGCTTCTTTTCATTGTCCATGGTAGCAACCTCCTGTGGACTATCGGGAGAAGTATTTACTTTGACGGCATAAACGGCAAGTACCTCTTTCCACGCGGCCCTGCTACCGCTCACCTCAAGAGAATCATAGCTGACCGACGCTTTTTCTGCTTCGATTTTAGCATTGTAGTCTGCATTGATTTCTTGTACCGCCATTGGCATACTCAGCCCCGTGCCCGAATCCTCTCCGCTGAAGAATATTCCATAAACAGAGCCGGCAAGAAGAGATATCAACATGATAATGACTATAATCATAACTGCAATCCAGCCACCTGCCGCAATCGCCGTAACAAGGGCCTTTGTCGACGCTATAATGGCCTTAATTGCCTTACTGGTCACTTTCCCTGCCGTTTTAGCTCTGGCCTCAACCTCTTTCGCTGTGGTCTTTGCCGCCTGAACTGTCTTATCAGCGGCCTTTGCCGCCCCATGGGCTTCTTTTTCGGCTCTTCGTACAGGCCTACTAACACGCTTCGCAGATTCTTCAACTGGTTTCACTGTCTGCCTTCCCTGAAAATAAAAGCGTGAAGAGTTTTCTTTTTGTCTTGCACGGGCAGAACGATCCACCCACCTGTGTCCTTGTTCTTTGGCCAGTTCGGCACCTAACTTTTGTTTTTCATGAGTCTTTATATTTCTGCGAGCTTCCATCTTTTCCGAGTAAACCGTCCTAAAATCTTGAACAGCCTTTTTCGCCTCGGTGAAATCATTTTTAACATGGCGAATACTGCTATACCCTGTTTTTTCAGCCTGATATATCGTTCTTTGAGAGATACTCTGCGCGCTACTCTCAATATGTTCGGAAGCATAATCTTCCGGATTAGCTTCTGTCGGATAAACCGTTATCTCTGCCTTTTTCTTGACCTGCGTATATGTTCGCTTCATGCGGTCGGAAACTATTGCCGCTCGGTCAAACTGCTTTATCGTGCCATTAACGACATCTTTGGTCTTAATTTTACCCACTGAATCCCTCCTTTCTTATCGTCGAAGATAGAAGGGCGAGGGTTATACACCCTCGCCCAATTTTGTGGTCATGAGTTTATACAGCTTTGTATTTCTGGGGAATCTGTTGGCAAATGGAATCAGAGAACTTCCCACCTTTATAAGTCCGTGTCCGGCTTCCACATTGGTGATATAGCTCATCTGGAGGTCAGAGATATTCAAGAGCTTTGCAATCTCCAATCGGTCTGTGGACGCCTGATTGAGCATAATGATAAACTCAGAGTTTGCAAGCATTGTCCTCGCCGTATGGCTCTGGAGCAGGTCGTCCACATTTTGCGTAATGCCGGTGGCATATGCACCGTACTTTCTGACACGCTTCCAGAGGGCAAACAGAAAATTAGCACTATACTCATGCTGGAACAATAGATATATCTCATCAATAAAGATATATGTGCTCTTTCCCTTGGCCCTGTTCTGTGTGATGCGATTGAGAATGGAGTCCAAAACAACCAGCATACCAATAGGCATGAGCTGTTTACCCAAATCGAGAATGTCATAGCATATAAGGCGATTGTCAGTGTCCACATTCGTTTGTTTGGCAAATGTGTTCAAACTGCCATTAGTGAAAAGCTCAATGGCCAGCGCAATTTCCTGCGCCTCTGGCTCCTCCTGCTTCAGAAGCTCCTGACGGAAGTCCTGCAAGCTGGGCGGCGTTCCCTGATAATCATTCTGTTGATAGGCGCGGTAGACAGAAGCAGTGCATCGGTCAATTATGGATTTTTGCTTGGCGCCAAGATTGGCACCGCCGATAAGCTGTTCGCACAGAGACATAATAAACTCAGATTTCAGGATAACAGGGTTGGCACCGTCACCGTAGTCCTTATTCATATCCATAGCGTTTATATGGTTAGGCGAAGTAGCGGAAATATTGATGATTTCGCCACTCATAGCATTAACAAGAGGAGAGTATTCTCGTTCTGGGTCGATAATTATGATATCAGCGTCCGACGCCAACACCTGATTGATTATCTCGCTTTTGGCGGCAAAAGATTTGCCGCCACCAGATACACCCAGAATAAAGGCATTTCCGTTAAGAAGCTGTTTGCGGTCAGCAATAATCATATTTTTGCTGATGACATTCTGTCCATAATAGGTTCCGTTTTCGTGGTGAATGTCTTGTACCCTAAATGGAATAAAAACTGCAAGGCTCTCGGTTGTCAATGTCCTGATAGCGTCTATTTTACGGACACCAAATGGCATAACGGTATTAAGCCCGTCCATCTGCTGAAACTTCAAGACACCGAACTGGCAAAGGTGCTTTCTGGCGATAGTCAGCAATGCCTCAGTATCATTGTCAAGCTGTTCCTTGGTTTCCGCTGTGTGAACCATTGTTAGAACAGCAAACATCATACGCTGGTCTCTGGTGGTCAGGTCATCTAAAAACTCTTTCAGTTCACGCTGCTGTTGCTCCATATCATAAGGTACTGCGGCGGAAAAATTGTTGTTCTGATTTTGCCTCCGTTGCCAGTTGGTAATGTTAGTTTCGACACCCAGCAAGCGGTTCTCGGCCTCTTTAACAGCTTCATCTGTGGGAACAGGCACAACATCTATGCTCATCATCAAATTGCGATTCATATCTGTCAACTCAGCTACCATGCTGTCTTTGATATAAGAAGCATACTCGCGAAGAAATAGGACACGCCCATAGCGTTCACCTATTTTAAAATAGTCCTTATCGAACTCCATAGAATCGGGACAGATAAAGTCCTTGAAGCTATGTCCTTTTTTACGGGTTTCTTTCAAATCAAAACGAAAGTTTGTCTCTTCCCCAACTCGATAAAAGTCATGGAAAATGCGCAGGCGTTCATCGGTTTCCAACTCTGTGCATTTACTGCCGAGCCTGCCGAAATGAGCTTTCAGGTCTGCGCCCACACGGGCAAAATATGTTCTGGCGTCATCTACATTCCTTTTGTTAATGGAAATCGTCATATACTTGTCCTGAACAATGGCATTTGTGCCGGTAGCCTTCTCCAAGAGCATTTTGTTATACTCTTCTCTGTATTTGTCCAACTCATCGCCCTTTAAAGGAATCAGGATTGTTTGCTCAAAATCCAAGCGGTTCAACCTTCGGTTGCTGATAGTGATTTTAGTTGTTGCGCCGCTGTCCAAAGAGTTCAACAGTTCGCTATACTTTAAAAACATCGCTTCCTTATCTTCTCGGCTGGCAACAGCATAATTGATATCTGAGAACTTAAAGGTTTTAGAAAACTTATTCTTGCCTATCTGAAAGATACCGTCATCATAGATGGCGGTAATGGGAATCACATCTTGAACGCTCCTCGGCACAACAAACTTTTCTTTGTCCTGTTTAAACAGGTTTGATAGTGTCTTAATCATTTGGCTTCAAAGCCTCCTTTATCTTTTTCTCCATGCAGGGCCTCATAAGCTCGTAGTAAATATTCGTGGAGTGAAAGGCCAGCTTTTTCGGCATAATGACCTCAGACTTAATCCAAGCCAGTATCAGTTTTTCAGCGGCCATGCCATTGTATCTAATGAACCCCATAGCCGCAAAGGGCATTGCGCCCAATATGCACACCCACGAAACGGTCTCTGTTCCCACATAAGGTTTAAATAAAAAATAGAGTCCGACTGCTACTACACAAGCCAAGGCAGAAAAAAAGGACTGTCTAAGAGACAGTCCAAAAAGCATCGACTCTGTATAATTGCGGATCTCTCGGTTAATCTTTACTTCCATTTTCTCTCCTCTCTCGGCTGGCGGCTTCACGAAGCTCCGCTTTGCAGACGCAATCGCCCGCAAGGCATTTCACCTCACCCTTGCGTTGACCTCCATAATAAAGACAATATTGGCAATCGCAGTCAGCAAGGGTATAGCCCTGCCATCTATTGTAGATTTTCGTTGTTTCATTTCTCATAGTCTCTATCACAGCCCCATCATTTCACGGATTATACGGTCGGACATTTTCACGCTTCCGACAAGAATGAGCATATTAAACACAAGCTCCCCGATATACGCCCAGACCTGTGTAACAGCCGCCGCATCAGGATTTACCACAGGAGGCGACGCCGCAAACAGCGAGAAAATAATGCAGGCAAGGACAACAACTGCTCCCTCCAAACAGACGGCGCAGTAGCTTTTGATAAATGACTTGCCCACATGCTGTGACGGTTCGCCTGCAAAGGTGGATAACGGAATGGGGGCCAATGCCGTGTACATATACAATTTAAAAAATCTGCCGTAGACGGTCATTATTAGGATAAAGGACAACACGGTAATGAACAGTCCACCAATAAGCGTCACCGCCCAAAGGGGGATCGACTCAAAGAAGCCACAGTTCTCAATAGTATCTATCATCTCCTCCGGCAAGGTGGTCTGTGTCACCATGTCAAATCCTACCGCTGTCATAATGGTTGAAATTGTGCCCTGAACAATATCAAAAAGCGCCATCATAAGCTCCATGCCATAGGTGATTACCCCTTTTGCTATGGCAAATCTGATAAAGAGCTTCAAAGCATGTTCAGGTTTCTTCACTTCTGTAAAGCTACTGCAAGTTCTCATAGTATCAATGACAAAAAAGAGAACAAGCAATGCAAGACCAATGGCCTGAACAGCACCGTTTATATTCACAATGACGCTCCATATTCTGCCGTTTTTGAACTCTTGCGGCGTCGCGGTAACAAGCGTCCATATCTCAGCAAGTTTGCTGTTCCATGTCTCCAAAGCGTTTGTGAGATTCTGTACTACCCAGTTATCGCTCATTTTCACACCTCCTTCTATTAACGAATATCCTGATTTTCTTTAGCTGGTTTGCCTTTCAGCCCACGATTAAATCAAGGATTTCCTTGGCAAAGGTGATAATGACTCCTCCTGCCAAAGTCAAAAAACCGTTGGCGCGCTGTGACGGGTCATGAGATTTGAGCGACAGGCCCACCTGCACGATGCCAAAGCCCAGCAGAATCATGCCTATCGCGCGAATCATTCCGAAAATAAAATTGCTGAGGTTGTTGATAACCCCCAGCGGGTCGCCGGCAGCAAACACGGGGGACGCCATGCCTATTGCCAGAGCCATACAAATGACCGCGGAACAGTAAAAATGAAATCCCTTTTTCACCTTGTCCTGCATATGCAGTTTTACAGTTTCCATCTTGTTCTTATTAAAGAACCTCATAACAATAGTTACCTCCATTTTTTAGTTTTTATCTTTTTCAAAGTCCTCATCGGACAGAAGCTCATATGTGGTCTCGGCCAGCTCAATTTCTGGCACCTTATCAGGGTCAACCATTTCAACCGAGATAGTTGCAACATCATCTTTCACAATACCGTGGCGGTATGGCTCCGCTTTCCCGTCCGCAGTCAGAGCGACTTTAGGGTGTCGCAAGATATCATATTTGAAATCCAACACTGGTCGCTCGCCTCGAATGAACAGGATTGCATATTGATTGTCCAGCATTCGCACTTCATCGGGAGTAAGTAGTTCTCGTCCATTGATTTGATAATTTGTCGAATAATTGCCGCTTCGCCCCGAACTTTTCCCATAGGTGTTAGTGTCAATAGTTTCCTTTCCTAATAGCTCTGACACATACTTATGGGTGGATTGTTCATTACCGCCGAGATAAAGGAATTCATCACAGTTGCCTACGATTGACTCCCATTGCTTTTCAAACAGTGCTTTGAGCTGCGCCAGATTTTGCAGGATAATCGAAACAGATACTCCACGGGAGCGCATAACTGACAATATCTTGTCGAAGTCGTCAGGCAACGAGACATTGGCAAACTCGTCCATCAAAAAATGAACAGGTATAGGCAATTCCCCTCCATGCAAATGGTCGGCAGAATAGAAAAGCTGCTGAAAAAGCTGTGTGTAAAGAATTGAAACGAGGAAATTAAAGCTGGAATCGTTGTCTGGAATCAGTGCAAACAACGCCACCTTCTTTGTGCCCATAGAGGGCAAATCCAGCTCGTCGGTGACTGTTATGGACGCAAGGCTTTCCAGATTGAACTTTTCCAACCTCGCGGCAAGGGTGATTTGAATTGATTTCAGGGTCTTGGCACTGCCAGAATGGTAGTTGTGATAATACTTGACCGCAATGTGTTCGGGGTTCTCAAGCTCAAGGTCGGCAAAGAGATTGTCCAGTGGTGATGGACGATTATCCTCTTCGTCTTCTATGGCACCGGCTCTGAGCATTTCCATGACCATGGGGAAGTTCTGTTCCTCCAGCGGCGCTTCATAGTGCAAATAGAAAATAAGCGCAAGCAGCAGCATAGACGCCGCAGTATCCCAAAACGGATCTTGTGACTGGGAGCCTTTCGGCGTCGTTGATTTAAAGAGATTTGTCACCAGTCTTTGCACATCATTATCACTTTGAAGATATACAAAAGGGTTGTAGCAATGACTCTTTTCCATTGAAATCAAATCAAGGACACGAATCTCATATCCCTCTGTTTCAAGCAAGCCGCCAGTATCTCGTAAGATTTCTCCCTTCGGGTTTTGTCAATAAGGATAGAGAAAAAAGTAAATTATTTTTATGAGGTTACAACATCGGATTGAATAAGGCGCAGTACCTTGTCGGTAAAGGTTTCCCGGCTGGTCTGGCTGAAATGGAAATAAATATCAAAGGTCGTACCGCCAACGGTCTTTACCATATCGGGTGGCGGTACGTCCGGGGCGGGTGAAGCGTTGCCGCCCGCCATCACGGGCAGGGGGATGGCCTTGCCCTCTCTGCTGGTGCTGTCGCTCCCCTCCGGGGCGGGGATGGTGCTGGTGATCGTCATGCTGGGGTCGTAGGTCATAGGCTCTCCTTTCATCATTCATCAAAGTTAATCCACGTGAGCGCCATTTTGCCGCCCACGTTGGAGTGGGGGAAGGGGAATGTATTAGTCCCCCTTTGAGGACTGTCCACAAGCCCCCTGATTGCAAGGCTTTTCAGCCTCTAAATGTCCACGCCTGCGGCGTTCCCGTTCGCTGGCAGCTTTCTTTCTCCGGCGCACATTGGCGGCGCACTCGTCACAGTATTTGCCCCGATTGGAGCGCGGCACGAACATCGCCCCGCACTCGGCACAGGGCCGCGCCTGTCCTCGGTGGAGCAAGGCGGCACACAACCCCTTGTCTGTTGGCAGGACGGCGGCGCGGAACCATTTACAGACCAGGGAATAGGTGATACTCTGGACGCAGACACAAGGCTCCCAGCCGTCATCAAGAGCAAGACAGTTGCCGCCGTCATAATTGCAGCAGTCATGCACCAGCCGCCGGACGGCTCGGTACTGCTGGTAGGTCAGTCGGGGAATGCCGTTCACCGCTCCACCTCCCGGCGTTTCTGCTGGGTCTGCTCCTGCTGGTGTATGGCAGCATCGGCGTTCCGCTTCACCTGTTGAAGCCGCCGCAAATCGTCTTGGATAGGCTTGTACTGCTCATACTCGGCTGTGTACTCCTGGTGAAGCCTCGCCTGTTCCTGTTCCCACGCATGAACGGGGATTTTACCAGCAGGGGAACGGTGCTTGTCCAGCTTCCGGCGGGCCATGTGGAACGTCCTCAACTCGTTCTCATGCTCCCTCTCGAATTTTTCCCGCTTGCCCTTCCACTTGATACCCTGCAACTCGTCATAGACGGGCTTGGTGTCTCGGTAGAGGTCAACAAGGCGAAGCAGTTCCTTCAATTCGTTCAGACGGTCACGCTTCGCTTTCATGGATGTGTTGATGGCCTCCGTTCGTTCACTCTGGGCGGCGATATGGGTCTCTAAATCTTCCAGCGTAGCGATGCCCCTCTCGGTCAGAAAATTGATGGCCTCGGCAAAACCTTTAAGATTTCCAATCCTGGCGTTGCGGCTCCATGCTCCGGCGTTCCGGCCCTCATAGTAGTCGGTCAGCAGGGCGGCAAGGGTCGGGGCCTGGGGCTTGCTCAATTCTTCTTTTATGGCCTTAATCCAATCCGTCAGGCCGGCGATTTTCTTCCGAATATCCCGCAGAATGTTGTTGGCCTTTTTTATCCAGCGGTTCAGATCGCCCTTGTCGGTGGGGATGCCCTTGGCCTCCATCTGGCGGACGGCCACGCCCTCATGGACGGTGGGCAGCAGGTCAAGGCCCTGACGCTCATAGGAGCGGTGGTCGATGCGGCAGGTCAGCCCCTTTTCCTCAAACTTGGCGTTCACCATAGCGGCCCACGCCTCCCGCCAATGTTCCAGTGTTTCCGGGCTTCCCCAGTCGGTAGTGGGAACAGCGTCAAAGAGGGGCTTGCCGTCCTCTCCCATAATGCGGTTCCCGTCCTCGTCCAGACGGTAGCGGCGGCGCTGCTTGCACCCCCATTTGCCGTCTGGCTCAATGGGCCGGATGGGGCAGAGAACATGAAAGTGCGGGTTAGGAATACCGCCGTCCTCCTTGTCCGGCTGGTGGATGGCAAAGTCGGCAATCATGCCCCGGCCCACAAGCTGCTCCGAAACAAATTGCCTTGCAAGAGCGATGTTTTCCTCCAATGAAAACTCGTTCTGCAAGGCAATGTCAAAGCTATATGCAAGCTGGGCTTTCTTGCCGCGCTCGGCCTTCTCCACGGCGTTCCAGAGGGTGGCGCGGTCTTGGTACTGGTTGGGGGCCTGGGGCGGCAGGAGAATGTCTGTGCAGACCACGCCGCCCTTGTGGGTGTAGTCGCTGACCTCGCCATAGTATTCGCTATACAATTTCTCCCCGGCTCGGTAGGCGGCGGACGTGACAACAGACTGTCCCGCGCTCCGTTTGACCTGGGTAACGTGGAGATGGAACAGGGCCAATTATCCGCTTTCCTGCTGGTCAGTGGCTTGGCTCACCAGGGCGGCAACTTCCGGCAGGGAAAAGACCTTTTCCATCAAAAGAAAAAAGGCCCTTTCGCTCATGCCGCGCACCTCCGGGGCGATACTCTCCACCGCTCCGCCACGGGTGATAAGTCGGTGGTTTCGCTTCTTCCTTTCGCCTTGGGTGTAGTAGCGGATGCGGTTCTCATACCGCTGGCCTCTGTGCTGGTACTGCTCCAACTTAGCGGTGGCCTCAGCATACTCTTTCTCTAATTCTTCGCGTGACTTGTCCATCGTGTTTGACCTCCTTCTTGGCAAAACAAAAGACCGTCTACCTGCTGTGTCGGGTAAACGGTCAAGGGTAACGGTATTCGGTTTTAGCCTCGCTGGAAAGGTGCAGACGCAGAGCGGATGTACCTTTCCAGCGAGGGCGCAGGGATAGCCGCAAAGCGGCGCAAGGGGCGCAGCCCCTTGTACGGAGCGTAGCGACGCAAACGGCCCG
>CANSNO010000044.1 GCA_947648385.1 uncultured Clostridia bacterium | reverse complement strand
TGCGGATTTAGCTCATCTGGTAGAGCGCCACCTTGCCAAGGTGGAGGTAGCGAGTTCGAGCCTCGTAATCCGCTCCACATTAAAAGCCCTTTTGGATGAAATCCAAAAGGGCTTTTTTATTTCCGTTTCAGGCTTTACCACGCCGCATAAAGACCCTCTCCCACGCTTTTTCCTATAAGATATCCGTCCCTGCCGTTTCTGGCCGCGGTGACGTCAAAAATATAATCCTCGCCCTCTATATTGACCGTCAGCCAGGAATATATGTCGCCCCCGACCTCTCCCGTCTCGACGGTGTGGTCGATGCCCATGGCGTCCAGCATGGCCGACGCCGCCAACACAAGGCCCGATTGGGCGCCGACTCCGTCACTGAACACGCCGTAGGCCGTATATATCGCGCTTTTGGGCTGTCCGCCCCTCGTCTCATTTACCACCCTTCGGGCGTTATAATCGTATTTCACATGGGAGGAGAGATAGTTTTCTACAAACCTGACCTTTTCCCTGACATCGCGGCCCTCCATGCCCTGACATATTTTGGCGACCGAATCGGAAACAAAAGCGGCCATCTCCTCCAGCCTTTTCTTTTCATAGCTGTAAGACGCCGTAATCTCAAGGACGCAGTTCTCTCCCTCCTCGGGATAAAGCTCATAGGAGGCTCGGCTCAGGCCGACAGCGCGGCCTCCGCACTTCATCCAGGCGGCGTATAAATACCCGTCAAGGTCTTCGGGACGATGTGAGGCCTCGTCCATATAAAAGGCCTTTGTCTCGGCAAAATCGCGGAACATATCGCTCATTCTGTTCTGCAGGTCATAGGGACTGCTGACCGTTGTGACGGCCTGCATCTCTTCCGGCCTGCGCTTATACTGTATCTGTATCGAAAGCTCACGGTAGGTCAGCACCCTCGCCTGCTCGGCGCTTATGGATGAAACGCCGTATATTCCGATTGGCTCGGCCGTCGTTATCTCCTGTATGATGGCTCTCAGGTCGTCGTCCAGGTCGCCGCTGTAGCTGTCTATCCTCAGCACGTCGTCACAGACGCCCATATACACCATATTCATCAGGGCGCCCTTGAGGGCATAGTAGCCCGTGATGCTCTCCCCTCCCGCGCCCTGAAGCTTGACCTCGCCCCTCTCGCTGTGGTCGATGGAAGTGTAATATATGTCGTCGTCCCCGGCGCAGCCGGTCAAAGAGACCATGCACACCGCCAGAAGGGCTAAAAGCTTTATTTTCTTCATGCGCATTATATCCTTTATATTATAATATCTAATTCTATTACACAGCCCCCCTTTCGTCAATACAAAGGAGGGCTTGATTTATTTCATATTTGCCTTTATAATTTCTAAAGTGAGAAAGCAAAAGTTGTACTTTCACCGCTTTGGAGCGTCTTGTGACGCGACCGCCGGAAGCCCGGCGCAACGATTTTGACGGATTCATTCCGGCAAAATCTATTTTATGAAAAGGGGGCCCCCTAAAAATTGAAAATTTTTAGGGGAAAAATTTATGCGAATGCGAAGAAAAAAGAACCTCGACTCCCGTCTTGAAAACTGCGGCGCCCTGCTGGTCTCCGAGCCTCAGCAATACAAGGGCAAATGGAGGGAGCTTTTCGGCTCGGAGGGAGAGCTTCACCTTGAAATCGGCTGCGGCAAGGGAGATTTTGTTCTCGAAAGCGCAAAAAGACGCCCCGACGTCATGTTTGTCGCTGTCGAGCGGTATAAAAACGTCCTGTTGCTGGCCATGGAAAAGGTGCGCGACGCCGGGGTGAAAAATGTCCTTTTCCTCGACGTGGACGCCGCCCAGCTGGGCGATATCTTTGCTCAGGGCGAAATAGACAGGATATACCTCAATTTTTCCGACCCATGGCCCCCGAAAAAGCGCCATAAGCGCCGCCTGACCCACGCCAACTACCTGACCGTCTACGACAGTTTCCTCAAAAAGGGCGGCGAGATACACCAAAAGACCGACAACACAGGTCTTTTCGAGTTTTCCCTCTGCTCCTTTTCGCAATTCGGCTATACCCTTTACGACGTCACCTTCGACCTGCACTCCACCGATTTTGACAACATTATGACCGAATACGAGCGCAATTTCACATCACAGGGCATGAAGATATACCGCCTTGTGGCCAAAAAACCCGAATAAAAAAAAGAGGTACAGCCGTTGGCTGTACCTCTTTTTTTATTATCTCTCCTCCTGAGCCTTTATAACGGCCTTGTAAAAATCCACGCCGCCGGGAAGGGCTCCAAGGTCGACGTTCTCGTTGAGGCCGTGCATTCCGGCCATCTGCTGAGAGTCAAAGCAGAGGGGCGCGAAACGGATGCAGTTGTCGCAGACCTCGCCGTAAAAACGGGCGTCGGTTCCGCCGATGACAACATAAGGCATTATTCCCACCTGAGGGAATACCGATGAAATAGCCTTTGTGACAAGCCTGTACGCCTCGCCGTTGAGGTCAAGCTCGCCTGACGGGTCGTTGCCCCCGAGGAACTCGGTCTCAAGGCCGTATTTTTCGGCCAGAGCCGATATGGTCTCAACGCTTTGAGCCATATTCTGATGGGGGATAAAGCGCATATTTCCGACAACGTCGGCCTCCTGCGGCAGAACATTTGAGCCTTCCGAACCGCTTTGCATGGTAAAGGCTATCGTTGTCTGGAGCATGGCCGCCGCCTGGGCGCTGACAAGGGGTATTATCTTTTTGGCTATCGGCTTAAAGAGCCAGAGGTTATCCATGACCATTCTCAGGCCGAAATTGTCGGCGTATGGTGCAAGCTGTTTAAACATACCCTCGACGGCGGGCGAAAACCTGACCTCAAAGGGGTTCTTTCTCTCCACCCTGCTGACGAACTTCGCCAGTCTGGGTATGGGCGTGTTTCTCCCCGGGGCGCTGGAATGGCCTCCGCCGCTTCTGGCGATAAACCTTATATTGCCGTGGCCCTTTTCAAAAATGCCTACGGCGGCAAAGCTGCCATTGACGCCGCTGACGGGATTTTGCACGATGGCTCCGCCCTCGTCGCAAAGCATAAAGAGGAGGACGCCATGCTCTTTGAACCAGTTGGCCAGCTTGGGCGCGCCGTCGCCGCCTATCTCCTCTGTGCAGGAGCTGGAGAGATAAACGTCGCATTCGGGAACATATCCCTCCTCTATCAGCTCCTCGACCGCCTGATAAAAGCACATCAGGCTTCCCTTTGTGTCGGCCGCGCCGCGGCCCCAAACCTTGCCGCCCGCGATATCGCCCGAAAATGCCCCGTGTTTCCACTCGCCGGGAGCCTCGACGACGTCCATGTGGCTCATGAGCATAATGGGGGCCTTGTCTGTTTTGCCCTTCCATTTGAGCATGAGGTTTCCGTCTATCTCTATCTTCTCGCACTTCTCGAACACGGTCGGGAAAAGTTCCTCCATCCTCCCGTGCATACGGCGGAACTTCTCCACCTGAGGCTCGCCCTTTCTGGACACCGTCTCAACCTGCACCATTTTCGAAAGCTTGTCCCCGTAAAGGGTCTTGCGCTCCTCATCGTCCGACATATTGTATTCGGCCCTTTTTCTGGGCAAAGCCAGCGTGCGCGCCGCCGCCACGGCCAAAGGCGCCGCCGCGAGACCCAGAGCGCCGACGACTATCTTTGTTCCCTTTTTCATGCCTTCACCCTCCTTTTTATATAATTATATAGGAAAAGCCGTAAAAAGCAAATGAAAAAAACACCCACCGAAGCCTCGGTGGGTGAATATTTTATTTTCCCTTCAAAATCGGGGATATCTTCTTATATACTATAAAGGTGATGGCCGTGCAAAGCATCCCTTTAACAAAGGTAAAGGGCATATTGAAAATAAGCAGGGCCTGCCACAGGTTGTCTATGCCCGAATATATGGCGTTATAGGCGGCGATTATGCCCTCCATAGGCATAAAAGCCGTATAAACAGGATATACAACATAATAGTTGGTAAAAACGCTGACCACCGCCATGGACACGGCTCCGGCAACAGCTCCCAAAAAGGCTCCCCTGCGGTTTTTGCTTCTTTTATAAAGAACTCCGGCTATGCTGACAAACACGGCTCCCAGCAGGAAATTGGAGACCTCTCCTACCCCTCCCGTCGAGGTGACGAAAAGGTGAAGCAGGTTTTTGACAAGGCACACCAGCACGCCGGCCACGGGACCGAGAGCATAGGCGCCTATCAGCGCCGGAAGCTCGGACACATCCAGCTTGATGAACCCCGGCATAAAGGGTACGCTGAAATTAAGCAGCATAAGCACGAAGGACACGGCCGAAAGCATGGCGACAGAGGCCATGGTTCTGGCCGAAAGATTGGAACTTGTTTTCATTTTTCTCCTTATGAGATATGACTTGGATTTAGCTTGCGCTTTTCATATCTTCTTTCATCCGGACTCTACCGTTGGTTTCGGAGTTTCACCGAATCTGCTTTCGCTCGCGGACTTTACCGCCAGTCGAGATTTTCACTCTGCCCTGAAGATATACCTTTTCTCGGGTTGAAAGAAAAGGCTGACGCTCCGCCCTCCTCTCTTTATCATCTTACATGGTGATTATATATCAACCGATATCATTTGTAAAGAGGTCTTGCCCCATGAAAAAGCTCCTCCTTCCCCTGTGTCTCGCCCTTATAATTTTATCCATGCCCGTCATTGCCCTCTCGCCCACGGCCGCCGCCCATGTGCCTCCCCTCCGCCCGCTTTCGGCCCCTCCTCCCTTGCTGGACCCGACACTTCCGGCATTGGCCCTGACCTTTGACGACGGCCCCCACCCCGTCTATACCGACCTCATCCTCGACTGCCTTGAAAAAAACGCCTCAAAGGGCACATTTTTCATCATAGGTGAAAAGATAAACTCCGCCCTGCCCCAGATAAACCGCATCCTGACAAACCACCAGCTGGGCAACCACACATGGGGCCATGTCGACCTGACCTGCCAGACCCCTTACGGCATAGAGCGGCAGATAAGCTCTGTATATGACAGCGTAAACGCCCTCTTTTCGGTCGGTCCCGAGCTTGTCAGGCCTCCCTACGGCTTTTCAAACGCCGCCATACGTCAAAACGTCCCCTATCCCCTGATACACTGGTCGGTCGACACCCTCGACTGGCACAGCAAGGACGCCTCCGCCGTGGCCGAGCATATCCTGACCCACGCGAGGGACGGTGATATAATACTTATGCACGATATATATTCATCGACGGCCGAGGCCGTCGAGGCCGTCGTGCCAAAGCTTCGGGAAAGGGGTTTCCAGCTTGTCACCGTATCCGAGCTTTTCGCCTTAAAGGGCCAAACCCTTGAAACAGGAAAGGTTTATTTCCGCGCCGACTGAACTTTTTACATATAATTTCCTTTCGTTTTATTCCTTCTTGTGCTATACTTTATTTAATTAAAATACGAAAGGAACCCTGAAAATGAAATACGATTTCAACGTCATTCCCGATCGCTCACAATGCGGCTCCTCCAAATGGAATGCCGTGCCCGGCGCGTCTGTCGACAAGGTGCCCCTTTCGACGGCCGATATGGAGTTTCCCGTGGCCCCCGAGATCGCCCAGGAGCTTAAAAGGCTTATCGACACCACGGTCTTGGGCTATACCGGCCCCACCAAGGAGTATTTCGACGCCGTCTGCGGCTGGATGAAGCGCCGCCACGGCTATGAGGTCGACCCGAGCCATATCATCCTGACCCCCGGCGTTGTCAACGCCCTCGCCCTGCTTGTCGAATCGGCCACCAAGCCCGGGGAAAACGTCATTATTATGAACCCCGTCTACTACCCCTTCGACCTGGCCGTTCTCGCCAAGGGACGCAACATCGTCTATAACCCCTTAAAGCTGAACGGCGACAGGTACGAGATAGATTTTGACGACCTTGAAAAAAAGGCCGCGCGGCCCGACTGCACGGCTCTGCTTTTCTGCAACCCCCACAACCCCGTCGGCAGGGTCTGGACAAAGGAGGAGCTTGAAAGGGTCGTCGATATCTGCGCGCGCAACAATGTCTTTATTATCGACGACGAGATACATAACGACCTCATCATGCCCGGCTATAAGCACACCGTCATGGCCGCCCTTTCCGACAAGGCCAGACAGATATGCGCCGTCTGCACCGCCCCCTCCAAGACCTTTAACCTGGCCGGGCTTCAATGCTCCAACATTATTGTCGACAACGACGAGATACGCGCCAAAATGCAGATCAACAACCTCTGCAACATGAATATGCACCTCAACATCTTCGCCTATACGGCCTGTCAGGCCGCCTATAACAAGGGAGAAGAATGGCTCGGACAGCTTATTGAGGTCGTCAGGTCAAACGCCGACTATATAAAGGACTTTCTGGCAGAGAATATACCCGAGGCCAAGGTCTATCCCCTCGAGGGCACATACCTTCTCTGGGTCGATTTCAGCGGTCTCGGCATGACCCATCCCGAGCTTGAGGACATGATGAAAAACGAGGCCGGACTCTATCTCGACGAGGGCTATATATTCGGCGATGGCGGCCGCGGCTTCGAGCGTTTCAACCTGGCCTGCTCCCCCGTTACGATAGAGCGCTCCATGGCTCGCCTCAAAAAGGCCGTCGACAGCCGCAGGGCAAAATGGGCCGCGGAGGGCAAGCCCTGTCACACCACCCTCAAAAAGGGCGACGCCGTCGAGGGCTTTGTCTACGACACCCCCTCTGAAACAGGCCTAAAACTGGCGGACGCAAAGAAGCCCACCATTATTGTTTTCTCACGCTACTACACCTGCTCGGTCTGTCAGGCCATGATGTCCCGGCTCAAGGCGGCCTATCCCACCCTCTCGGCTGCCGGCTTCGACCTCAAGGTAGTCCTCCAGTCGACGCGCGAAAGCCTCCTTGCGGCCGAGGCCGAAAAGGCCTTCCCCTTTGAACTTATATGCGACCCCGATTGCAGGCTCTATGACCGCTACAACGTTTTCGAGGCCGACAGCGCCGCCGCCATGATAGCCGGAGACCCCATGATAAATCAGCTTGGCGTCGAGGGCATAAAGAACCTTATCGGTTCCATGTTCACAGGCGGAGGCTCCAAGCCCGAGGGACGCCAGCGCCAGCTGCCCGCCCTCTTTGTCGTCTCCCCCGACTGCAAGGTGCTTCACGCCCACTACGCCAAAACCATGTCCGATTTCCCCGATATGGCGGAAGTGCTCAAAAACTTGAAATAAAACAAGATAAACAAACGGCAGGAAATACCAAGTATTTCCTGCCGTTATTTTTATCATATATCCAAATCTCTCCACCTAAGCTCACACCGGCCGGAGGCCCTTTTGAACTTCAAAAGGATGTAATACCTTTTCCCTTCCTCTAACTCTACCCTTACAGGAGATGTGTCCGAATGGCTGTCGAGCTCCAGAATAGGCTCCTTTGTCCTGTCGGTCAAAATGACCCTGACATCCCCCTTTTTTATGTCGGCATCAAAGGAAAACTCGTATCTACCTCCGCCCTGAAGCCTTGCGACATACTTTATCCAACCGGTACAGGCCGTGAAGCTGGCCGAATATCCGTCCTTGCGGCGGCGCATATACATCCAAAGGGCGGCCGCGCAGGACATTGAGGCAACGCCGCGATAATAGAGCCAGAAGAAAAGGCCGAAGATAAAAGTGAAAAGGGCTATCTCAAAACAAATTATATAAATATAGTCATTCATTTTATTACAACAATCCCGCGAAGAAAGAGGCGAAAATCACTGTTATCAGGCCCGAAACAGCTATCGAAAGGCTGCTCATGGCACCCTCGGTCTCCCCCATCTCCATGGCCTTTGAGGTGCCGATGGCGTGGGAGGCCGTGCCGATGGCTATTCCGGCGGCCACAGGGTCGGTTATCCTGAATATTTTCACGACGGCAGGGGCGATTATGCTTCCCAGCACGCCCGTCAGAATTATGACGGCCACCGTCAGATTGACAATGCCCCCCAGCTCCTCCGAAACACCCATGCCGATAGCCGTGGTTATCGATTTGGGCAGAAGTGTGACATACATGGTGTGGTCAAGGCCGAAAAGGGTGCAGAGAAGCCACACCGACCCCATGCTGGCTATGACCCCCGAGGTTATGCCCCCTATTATGGCGGCAAAGTTTCTTTTAAGCAGCTCCAGCTTGCGGTAAAGAGGCACGGCGAGACAGATGGTCGTCGGGGTCAGCAGATAGCTGAGGTATTTGGCGCTGATATTGTAATCCTCATAGCTTATGCCGCTGGCCAGCAGGAATGCCATGGTCAGCACAATGGCGATAAGCAGCGGATTGCAAATGCTCTTTTTCGTGCGGCTCTGGACAAAAAGGCCGATGATATAGGCGCATAGCGAAAGCGCCACGCCGAAAAAACTGGAAAGGCTTATAAACTCCATATCACCTGTCCCCCTTTTTCATTTTGATGAAAAGCTGCGTCAGCCCGCCCGTGACAGCCATTACTATAACCGTCACGGCCGCCGTTATCACGCCGACGGGCAGCAAAACAGGCCTTAAAATGCCCCACGCGCCCAGCAGTCCCACGGCGGCGGGAATGAACATGACGGGCATTATCGAGACAAGAAAATCGGCCGTCTCCTCCACCTTGCTAAGAGGCAGGATGCCGCTGATAAGCAAAGCCAGCATAAGCACCAGCCCGTATATGCTGGCCGGCACGGGCAGGGGCAGCAGCGCGTGCAGTCCCTCGCCGGCAAATGAAATGAGCATTATGACCGTTATCTGTTTTATGTATTTCAAGTCATTTTCCCCCTTTACTTTTCCCCACAAAATTCTCAATTTTGCTGGGGTCCCCGTTTAATTTAATAGCCTCCCGACGGCAGACGCCGCACCGGCGGCGAGGGCGGCACGAGCCGCCGTGGTATAATTATATCACAGTGATTATTTTGGGGCAAGAAAAAGGCTCCCTTTCGGGAGCCTTTAAAAAACCGAACTTAATAATTCTTGTTGATAAGCTCAAAGTAGGACTGGGGATGAGCGCAGACGGGGCAGACCTCGGGAGCCGATGTGCCCACATGGACATGGCCGCAGTTGCGGCAATGCCAGACCTGCTGGCCCTGACGCTCAAAGACGATGCCCTCCTCGATGTTGGCGGCCAGCCTGAGGTATCTCTCCTCATGCTCCTTCTCGACGGCGGCCACGCCCTCAAAAAGCTTGGCGATGTTGTCAAAGCCCTCTTCCCTTGCCTCCTTGGCAAAGGTGGCGTACATATCGGTCCACTCATAGTTCTCGCCGGCGGCGGCTTCCTTGAGGTTGACCAGTGTGGAAGAAATGCCGCCGTTGAGCAGCTTGAACCACATCTTTGCGTGCTCTTTCTCGTTGTCGGCCGTCTCGGTGAAGATGGCGGAAATCTGCTCATATCCGTCCT
This sequence comes from uncultured Clostridia bacterium, assembly GCA_947648385.1. Taxonomy (GTDB): domain Bacteria; phylum Bacillota; class Clostridia; order Oscillospirales; family Butyricicoccaceae; genus RGIG1902. Next base: position 4,262 of record CANSNO010000044.1, on the reverse strand, counting down.
TCTTGGCCTGGCTGGCGAAATAGGTATACTTGTTTCTGGCCTGAGATTCTCCGGCAAAAGCTGTCGCCAGATTGGCCTCGGTCTTTGATCCCTTGAGTTCCATAGTTATATCCTCCTATAAAATTATATTTTTTCAAAATAAAAAATTATATTTTTTCAAAATAAAAAATTATATTTTTTCAAAATCATCGGCGCCGTGCTTGCATATGGGACAGACACAATCGTCGGGCAGAGGATCTCCCTCATAGACATATCCGCATATTCTGCACCTGTAGCCCTTCGTCTGGCTTTTTCCGGCCGACGGCTTGACGTTTTTGTGATAATAGGCATATGTCATGGGCGCGTTATCCGAAAGCTTTTCGCCGTCTGTCACATCGGCGAAGAACACTATGTGGCTGCCCATGTCGACCTTTTCCACGACCTTGCAGGACATAAATCCCGTCGTGTGCGAGGGCAGATAGACAACGCCGTTTTGGCTCCTGCCTAATTCTATGCCGGAAGTCTTGTCGGTGTCCTTTCCGCTGTGAAAGCCAAACCTTTCAAACAGGTCAAAGGGACAGCTCTCGTCGATTATCGAGATATTGAAAGCCCCTGTGCGCTCCACCATGCCGCAGGTGTAATTATCCTTGTTGACGGCTATGCTTACCCTGTTGGGTGAGGTTGTCACCTGAAGGGCCGTGTTGATAATACAGCCGTTGTCCTTCTCGCCCTCACGGGCCGTCAGGACATAAAGGCCGTAGCTCAAATCGTACATTACCTTTTTATCCATTTTTCTCTCTCCTCTTTTTCTCGGCGCATTCTTTGCAAAGGCCTACTATATGCATCTCGCAGCCGAATATTTCAAAGCCCTCAAGCTGTCCTTTTTCCAACAGCTCATCGGTCTTTAACCTCACATCCAAAAGCCTGCCGCAGCTTATACATCTGGCGTGTTCATGGGGCGTGACGTTGCCGTCATAGCGGTCGGGGCCGTCGGGAAGCTCGACGCGCCTGACAAGTCCCTCGCGGCGCAGAAAATCGAGGTTGCGGTATACCGTTCCCAGCCCTATGTTATTTATTTCCTTTTTTGCCTCCGAATATACTTCATCGGCCGTCATATGGCGTCGGCTGTTTTTTACTATATCAAAAATAAGACGCCGCTGTTTTGTCATTCCCATATTTCGTCCTCATTTTTGATAATGATTATCATTCCTGTTTTTATTATACAGGAATATCCTGCCAAAGTCAACATTTATTTTCAAACACAAAAAGGTCTTTTCCCGACCAGACATGAAGCCCGTCGCACACATATCCCCTGAGCCAAAGCCGCCCCTCCACATGGCGCAGATACAGTCCCTTCGGAAAGGCGTCGTCCCCCGACAGAGGCTTGGAAAAAACGGTCACCGCCCCGTCGGGCGCTTTATGCTGACCGCTGAGAATACTGCTTCGGCTCATTTCCTGTTCGGTCATTGCAAGGCGCAAAAGGGGACCCACCCACGGGCGGCAGGCTCTGAGGCCGCGCCTTGCGGCAAGCCCGTCTATCTTCCCGAAAGTGCATCCTTCGGCGGCCCCAAGCTCCTCGAGGGGGCATATGACAAGCTTTATCTCTTCCGCGCCTATCGGCCCCGTAAAGCCGGGATGGCTCATATAGGCCTCGGCATAGCCGTTGAGACATATATTCCCCTCTCGCAGCGCCGCCGAAATGCCCTCTTTATCAATCGGCCCGACAGATAATTTAAACTCTTTCATCTATATTCCCTTTGTCATCAGATATAGCGCCGCCGCTGCCTGACAGGCCAGTATCATCGGCACGCCCACGGTAAAGCTTTTGTGCTTTGTCTTGTGCCTGAAAAGCTTCATGCCCAAAAGCAGTCCCAAACTGCCCCCGAAAATCGCAAGGGCGAAAAGGGTGCGCTCCTTTATCCTCCAGAGGCCCCTTTTCGCCTTATATTTGTCTATGCCGCAGGCCGAAAAGGCCAACAGGTTTATACATATCGGATAAACCGCCAAATATTTCATTGCCGCTCGACCCTTTCACAGCCGTTGAGAGCCGCCAGCCTTTCGAGCGCCCCCTCAAGGGCCTTTTCAAACCTCTCGCCGCCCTCAAACCATTCCTCGGGCCAAAAGTTTCTGACCGTCAAAAGGCGTTTTTTGCCGTCGGCCACAGGCTCTATCCTGCCCACCAGACGGTCTCCGAAGAGGACGGGCAGGACATAATGGCCGTATTTTCTCTGCTCCTTCGGCGTATAAATCTCCCATTTATAATCAAAGCCGAAAATGCTTTTTATCATCCTTCTGTCCCACATAAAGTTGTCAAGAGGGGCCAGAAGCTCGCATCTGTCGCTTGTACGGCGTTTGCCATTTTTGACGTCCGCAACAAGCTCCGCGTCTTTCGCCGCGGCAAAATACGTCTCCCCTTCAACGGAAATGGGGAATATCCTCCCCTCGTCCAAAAGGCGCGCTATGGCCGCCCTCCTGTCGGCCGCCTTAAGGCCGACTATTCCCAGCAGAACGTCGCTCGCCCTGTCGGCCAGCATACCGGCGGAGTTTATCCTGCGCTCTATTGCCCATGCGAAATAATCCCCGTCGTTTTCGTTAGGGTCGGGCTGTGACAGATATTTATCCACCCCCACCTTTTCGGGCAGGCAGTAATACCTGACGGCCCCCTCCTTGTGATGTACGGCGAGGCGGCCCTCGAAATAAAGCCTTTCAAGGGTGGCGTTGGCCGCCGAGGAGGAACCCCAGTGCCCCTCCCAGCGCCAGTTGGTGAGTCCGTCGCCGTCTATATCCGAGGCCGAGACAAAATCCTTCTCCCTCGCCGCCTCCAGCGCGGTGGGAATAATGGACTCAATCCGCTCAAAATTCCTCTCATAAGAGGCATAGCGGTTTCTCGACCGTCTGAAATATTTCATATCCTCGGATGGGACTATGCACATACACTTGTCGTAATAGTCGTAAAGACGGCGGTCTTTGTAGAGAAGCTCCCAAAGATAACGGCTGTCATATCCCTCCACACGGGAGAGAAGCACCAGCTCGGGACTGCGTCCGCATACGTTGACAGGGTCATACTGAATACAGCCCATACGCCTTATGAAGCTCTCGACGCCCTTTTTGCCCTTATAGGCTCTTTTGCCCAGCAGTCCGTGGTGACAAAGGAGGAAACGCGCCGCCTGGCGGCGCGTCAGCTCGATTTTATCCGTCATGAGCCGAACTCCGCGGCCAGCGCGTCAAACTGCTCCATGCCGAGGGTCTCTCCCCTGCATGAAGGAGATAGGCCGCAGGCCTCTATTTTTGCCCTGACCTCTTCTTTTGTCAAATCGGGAAAGGCCGAGGCCAGACAGTTGAGCAATGTCTTGCGCCTCTGGGCAAAGGCTCCCCTGACAACCTTGAAAAATATATCTTTATCGGCCCTGACCGGCGGCTCCTTTCTCATATTCAGCCTGACGACGGCCGAATCGACCTTTGGCGCCGGGATAAAGCAGTCCCTGCCGACCTCCATTATCATTTCGGGACGGCTGTAATATAAAATATAGGGCGTTATCGCGCCGTAATCGGCGCTTCCCGGGGCGGCGCACATTCTAAGGGCCACCTCCCTCTGCACCATGACGGTTATCGTCTCAAAACAGCCGCTTTCCACAAGAGCCATAACGGCCGGAGTGGTTATATAATAGGGCAAATTGGCGCAGGCCACGGCGCGGCATCCCTCGGGGAACCTTTCGGCCACAAGGGTGGGGATATCGGTCTTGAGTATATCGCCGCTGACAATTTCCACATTGTCAAACTCCGAAAGGGTATCTGACAGAATATCGGGCAGCCTTTTGTCCAGCTCGACGGCCACCACCTTTTTCGCCCTTTCGCACAGACGGCAGGTCAATGTGCCGATGCCCGGCCCCACCTCCAGAACACAGGTGTTTTCGTCTATGTCGGCGCCGTCGGCAATCTCAAAGGGAACCGACGGGTCTCTCAAAAAATTCTGCCCCAGGCCCTTTGAAAATGAAAATCCGTGCTTGGCAAGCAGCACCTTTATCACGTTTATGTCACAGAGATCCATAGGTCACCCCTTATCTTTCCGCCCCCTGAAGCTGGGGCTTGAACTTTCTTTTTACATTGAAATAATAGTAGATATAAACAAAGGCCGCCGAGCAGGCCCAGCCGACGGGATAGCCGTAATAGACATTGACGACGTTGTGTTCTATGCCCATGGTGACGGCAAGGAATATCTGACGGCAGACGACCATGCCGAGGACGGACAGCACCATGACGTTTCTTGAGCGGCCGAAGCCCCT
>CANSNO010000043.1 GCA_947648385.1 uncultured Clostridia bacterium | reverse complement strand
CGCCCAGCTTGATATTCCCGTATTCGAGCAGGGTCAGGGGGACCCTGTCGAGATAGCCACGGCCGCCTATCAGCACGCCAAGCTTCACGGCAACGACGTCCTTCTTATAGACACGGCCGGCAGACTGCATATAGATGAAGAGCTTATGGATGAGCTTAAAGCCGTCAAGGCGGCCGTCAAGCCCCATGAGATAATGCTTGTCGTCGACGGCATGACGGGCCAGGACGCCGTCAACGCCGCCTCGGCCTTTGACGAGGCCCTCGGCATAGATTCGGTCATGATAACCAAGCTGGACGGCGACGCGAGGGGCGGCGCGGCCCTTTCGATAAAGGCCGTCACGGGCAAGCCCATAAAGTTCTGCGGCATGGGCGAAAAGCTCGACGCCATCGAGCCTTTTTATCCCGACCGTATGGCCTCGAGGATTCTCGGCATGGGCGACGTCCTTTCCCTCATAGAGAAGGCACAGCAGACCTTTGACGAGAAAAAGGCCGTCGATCTCGAAAAGAAAATGCGTTCGGGCAAACTGACCCTCAACGATTTCTACGACCAGATGACCCAGATGAAGGGCATGGGCTCCATGGAGGAGCTTATGGGCATGATACCGGGCATGAACGGCAAGGCCTTAAAGGACGCCAAGATAGACGAAAAGGCTTTGGCGCGCACCGAGGCCATTATTCTTTCCATGACGCCCAAGGAGAGGGAAAACCCCGATATCCTCAATTTCAGCCGCAAAAAGCGCATCGCCGCAGGTTGCGGACAGAGGGTCGAGGATATAAACCGCCTCCTGAAGCAGTTCAACATGACACAGCAGATGATGAAGCAGTTCGGGGGCATGGGCAAGCGCAAGGGAAAAAAGGGCGGCTTCCGCCTGCCGTTTTAATGGGTTTTAAGTTTTTTATTAAGCTAAGTGAAGCGGTTGTGGCCGTATGGCCGCCGCCTGACTATAGAGCAAGAAGAATAATATGGAGGTGAAAAGAAATGGTAAAAATCAGACTGAGAAGGATGGGCGCCAAGAAGGCTCCTTTCTACCGCATCGTTGTTGCTGACTCCCGTTTCCCCAGAGATGGCAGGTTTATCGAGGAGCTTGGAACATACAATCCCCTTACAAAGCCCTCTGAGGTCAAGGTCGACGCCGAGAAGGCCAAGCAGTGGATCAAGGACGGCGCTCAGCCCACCGATACGGTCAGGGCATTACTGAAAAAGGCCGGTGTACTGTAAGTTATGGACAGCACAAATCTGAAGGAGATCCTCGGCTATATCGTTGAAAACCTTGTTGACGACCCCTCGGGTATATCCATCGAGCAGGTCGAGAAGGATGACGTCATCACCCTTCAGCTCAAGGTGGCCGAAAACGATATGGGCAAGGTCATCGGGCGTCAGGGCCGTATCGCCAAGGAGATACGCGCCATTCTCAAGGCGTCCGGAGCGAGAGAACATAAAAAGGTTCTTGTCGATATTCTCGATTGATAAAACGGGTCGGGTCATTCCCGGCCCGTTTTTTATTGTTGGCAGCCACATTAAAATGTGATATTATAAAAGGGCAGAAGCAAGAAACACCACACAGCAAAAGCGAGGAGAAAATGAAAAGAACAATATCCGTTTTGGCCTTTTTGGCCGCTCTGACGGCCATCCTGTCGGCCTCGTCGGGCGCCTTCGCGGCCGAAGTAAGCATTGAAACCCAGACCCTCCGTCAGGAGACCCTCGGCAAGCTCAACAGCTCGGGCGCCTCCTACGAGGGCAGGATAATAATAGACGATTTCATCGGCATACTTGAGCTGCCCCTTGTCATCGACGGCAAGGAGGTATCGGCCGCCGTGTCGGTCATAATGCCCGAGAAAAAGGGCGGCGTCACGGTCGAGTTGAGCGAGTTCGACGGCCATATTTACGACGCCCATATTCAGGCCGACAGCTTCGGCTATGTTCCGGGCAAGGGCTTTGAAAAGGCCGAGGAGCAGGTGGGCCGCGGCTCGTCGAACCAAAAGGGCGGAAATCTCGACCTTGGCAGGAAGAGCGGCCTCTATTCCGGACGGGTATATTTTTATTACTCCATGAAAAACCTCGGCTATAAAAACATCGACAATATTCCCGACGAAGAGTGGAGCAAGCTCTTCTGGTTCAACCTCGGCAGCCCCTATGTCCTGCTTTTGACCGACGAAAGCGTAAACGCCTTCCTCGAGACGGGCGAGCTTGACGGCTACACATGGCCCGGTCTGCGCGCCCTTCTGACAGGGGAGGAGGATATGGACGCCTACGCCGACGGCGATTTTAAAAACTTCACCCGTACCGAAAGCTATTCCAAAGGCCTCTTTACCGATGTTTCGGACCAGTGGTTTGCCCCCTATGTGAGCGCCGTTTATGAATACGGACTCATGAAGGGCAACGGGGACGAGACCTTTGCCCCCGACGGCCATATGACCGTGGCCGAGGCCATAGCTCTGGCCTCCCGTCTGCACAACATCTATCACGGCAAGGACGGAAACTTTGTTCAGGGAGAGCCGTGGTATGAGGTCTATGTGGGTTACGCCACCGAAAGGGGCATAATAAACCGCTCTTCCTTTGACAGCATGGACAGGAACATCACGCGCCGCGAAATGGCACGGCTTCTCGCGGCCTGCGTAGAGCTTGACGGGCTTGAAAAGATAAATAACGTCGCCTCCATACCCGATATATCCGAAAAGGACGACCTGTATGCTTCGGCTCTGGCCCTCTATAACGCCGGAGTGCTGACGGGAAGCGAGGCCGACGGCAGCTTCCTGCCAAATGACGATATCACAAGGTGTGAGGTAAGCGCCATTGTCTCTCGTCTCGTCGACCCCTCGCTGAGGGTCGAAATAAAATAAAAACATTGAAAAACGCCCTTTGCTTTAAAAAAGCAGAGGGCGTTTTTTTATTTGCTTTCTGTCTTTTCGGCGTCCAAAAGGCCGTTGACGCCGCGCGTGATAAGTATACTCAGCCTTTTTGAAAATACCTCCATGTCGCCTCGGCTGTAATTGCCTCCGAGCCACCCCTGAAAGGCGGCCACCCCTCCCGAGATGATAAAATCCGCCGTCAGGTTCAGCATATCGGGCGCCACGGTTATCTGTTTGGCAAAGCTCTCCTTCACCATGTCCTTCAGTACGGCGACTATTTTGTTTATCAGCCTGCCGTTGTTTCCGGCTTTGAAGAGCAGGGAATAAAACTCCATGTCCTTGCTGATGGCCGAGGTCATGCGGTCAAACACGCCGTTGGGGTTTTGCAGCACTTCGGAAAAATCCACGTCGTCCAGCACCCTCATACAGGCGGCTATCATCTCGTCCTCTATCTCGTCGACGATTCGGCTGACGCTTTCGTAATAATTATAAAAGGTCTTGCGGTTTATGTCTGCCCTGTCGGAGATATCCTTGATTGTTATGTTCCTCAGGTCTTTTTCAGCCACAAGCTGGGCAAATGCCGTTCTTATGGCGCGTTTGGTTTTTATTATCCTTCTGTCGGGCTTTCTCGTCGGTGTTTCCATCTTTTTCTCCTCTCGCGCCGCGCTGACAGCGCAATAAAATCTTAAATATTTTTGCTCCGCTTTCAAGCGTGAAACAGGAAAAAAACAACAGCTGTGGCTGTTTGTGTCCATTGATTATACTTCACATGAGTATTATAATACCCATGCGTGGTATAAATCAAGAGCAAGAAATAAATATTATCATAAACTTCACCTTTACATAAAGGAGATTGCAAAAATGAAAATTGTCATAACGGCCGACAGCACCTTTGACCTGCCGCCGGAAATATCGGCCCGTCTGGATATCAAGGTCATTCCCTCCTATGTCAGCATGGGCGGAGACGACCTGCCCGATTATCCCAATGTCACCATGCGCGACCTTTTTGCCTATCACGACAGAAGCGGCCGGCTTCCCAAAACCGCCGCTGCCTCGCCGTGGGATTATACCGAGTTTTTTAAAAATCTTTTATCGTCCGATACACACATCCTCCACATCGCCAAAAGCTCTGGTATGTCGGCCTGCTGCGACAACGCCCGTATGGCCGCCGAAAGCCTCGAAAACATTCATGTTTTCGATTCCCTCACCATAGCTGGGGGGAGCGCCATGGTGGCCGTCCGCGCCTGCGAGCTAAGGGACGAGGGGGCGGATATTGAAAGCGTCGTCGAAAGCCTGACGGCCTACCGCGACAGCATAAACGGCGCCTTTATCGTCGACAATCTCGATTATCTCCGCAAGGGAGGACGATGCTCGGCTCTGGCCCATCTGGGAGTCAATATTCTCAGGCTTCGCCCCCAGATAATCATAAAAGACGGAGTCATGACGGTGGGCAAAAAATACCGCGGCAAATACTCAAACTGCCTCAGGGAGCTGGCCGACGACCTTCTCGATAACCTTTCCTCGCCTCAAACGGTCTATGTCAGCCATACCATGGTGGACGAGGCGCTTTTAAAAGACGTCATGGAATATGTCAGGGCCAAAAATAACGTGTCGGACATAGTGGCCCTGCCCGCCGGCTCGGCCGTTTCCTGCCACTGCGGCCCCAACACCTTCGGCATTTTCTCCCCAAAAAATCTGTGATTTTTCGGGGACCCCGTTTAATTAAATAGATTTTGCCGGAATAAATCCGTCAAAATCGTTGCGCCGCACTTGCGGCGGTCGCGTCACAAGACGCTCCCCCAAAAATCTATGATTTTTCGGGGACCCCGTTTAATTAAATAGATTTTGCCGGAATAAATCCGTCAAAATCGTTACGCCGCACTTGCGGCGGTCGCGTCACAAGACGCTCCGAAATAGCTAACTCCCCATTTCTTCTTTCATTTATATACGAGAAAAACCCGGGCCTCTTTCCGCCCGGGTTTTTCTCTGCATCATAATAAAGTGATTTTGTAGATTGTGCCTAAACTTCAGAACGATAAATTGTTAACAATATATATTGATTGTGGAAATAAAAGGATATATAATATTATTAACATAGGATAAAAAGATTAAAGAAGGAAATTATGAACAGATTAAAAAGAGTGCTGGCGTTTGTTTTGGAGATTGTTTTTGCTTTTGCTGTGACAGTCAATGCACTTGCGGCAGAGGATAAAAGCAAAGATAATATTTCGCAAGTAAACTTGGCACAATTTGAAAGAATGGGGACTTATGATTGGAACCAACTTAAATCTACATTTTCTGCTGGAGTAATAATAATTTCAAAAGACCAATCAACGGTTTTACGACATGGTCATGCTGCAATATGTTTTACAAGTACTTATATTGTTGAACATCCAGGTGTTGGAGAAAAAAGTAGAGGAATTCCAGTAGAAGAGGCATTCAGAGATTTAGGAGCGGTGGCAACTTTTGCTCCAAATGACGCTACAACATCTCAAATGCGTAGAGCTGCAAATTATGCGTACAATAATTTGATAGATTGGGATTATTATCTTTTAGCGGATCGCGATTCGCCCAACAAAATGAATTGCGCTACTTTAGTGTGGAAAGCATACAACTATGTAGATGTACCTGTGTGCGAAGAAGGAAGTGGCACTATCACTCCGGGACAACTGGATTACGATGGTTATAATACCTTGTTGTATCAAACAGCACAGTATGGTGGTGCAAGCTGGATTTTGTCTGAAGGAGAAGTAATAAAATAAAAATAATAAAAAGGCGGGCATGATAGCTCGCCTTTTTAAGCGAAGGCAGCACAACATGAAAAGATATAAAACAGTTTTTAATATCGCTCTTTTGGCTTTGGTCGCTTACGGACTTTTCCGCTTTTATATGCCCAAGCCCGATTTTGAGGTTTTGGAAGGAAAGGAATATCAAATGCCCTATTCCATAGGGCTTTATTTTCACACGGGCTTCGGCGTCAAAAAATACGCTTCCGAGACATATTTTATAGAAAACGCCTCCATGAAAAAGGCCGACGGCCCTTATGATTTTGATGTGTTCGGGATGGTTCCCCTTGACAGAATGAAGGAGCTTCCCGAAAGTCCGAGCGAGATAGTCACCGACGAGTACGGCCAGCTCATGTTTTACCAGAAGACAAAAAGCGGCGAGTTTTTTGTCTTTGAAACTTGGGGGAGGGAGCCTGACTGGCGTATTTTCAGGCTGTTTGACGGGCAGACAAGAGAATACAATGTGGCCAAAGGATGGGAGATGGAGGTCATCGTGTCCTTTGATATCTCGGCCGACGCCATGTATCTCTACCGCCACAACGATGATACAGGAGATTACACTGTCAGTGTAGTTGACATAAACAGCGGCGCGCAGACCGACTATGTTTTTCCGCTTGCCGAGCATGGGCTCAAGGTCAACAACCTTGTAAACTCAACTGTCGCCTTCGACCGTCAAAACAAATTCCTTGTTTTCCTGTATTATGATGAGTACACCGAGTGTTATCTTGGCTCTTATTCCTTTGAGAAAAGGGAACTCAAATCCGTCCTTATTGAGAAGAGAGTCACGGATGTCCTGCTTTACGGCGACCGATATCTGGTCGTCAACGCCGACTACTATACCGTCCCATTCATGCTTTACGACAAAGACCTTAACCTTTTGGAGGAGAAAAAAATAACGCCTCCTCGCGAGGGAAAGGTCGGCCCCGTTTACAATCCGAGGATATCGGCTTATATTGCGGACGGCGTCCTTTACGGTTGCGCCTCGGGGGAGGATGGAACCGTCGTCTACGCCGCCGATGTTGAGACAGGAAAGCTGCTGACTCTTTATCAAACCATAACGCCTAAAGATATGCGTTTAGGTGCTTTTGAGATATACGATACCGACGGCTGTCAACCCTTTATGAATTGATACTATTGTCTTGACAAAAGCCCGATGGGGAATACCCATCGGGTTTTTCTTGCCCATTTTTGTCAGTTGTGTTATAATATCTCTAATTGAGAAACATAAAAGAAAGGACACTGCCATGGCCTTTGACATTCATTCCTTTAAATCATTTATAGAAAGCTCGCCCACACCCTTCCACGCCGTTATATCGGCGTCAGACATTCTCGATAATAGCGGCTTCAAGAGGCTGGACGCCGGAGAAAAATGGAGCATCAAAAAGGGCGGGCGCTATTACGTCGTATCCAATGACAGCTATATATGCGCCTTTCAGATAGGGGAGGAGTTCGAAGTCTCCCAGCCCTGCCACATCGGCGCATCTCACAGCGATTCCCCCTGTTTCAGGCTCAAGGCCGTGCCCGAGCTGAAAATTGACAAATACCTCTGCCTCGACACCGAGGTCTACGGCGGAGCGCGCCTCGAATCATGGCTTGACAGGCCCCTGTCCATAGCCGGCAGGGTGGCCTGCCGCTCAAATGACGTTTTAAAGCCCGACGTCAGATTCGTCGACCTCCGCCTGCCCACCGTCGTCATAGCCGACCTTGCCCCCCATATCTCCGACAAGAGCAAGGTCGAGGCCAAGCAGGCCTCCAGAATGTACCCCATTTTGAGCCTTGCCGACGAGAATACCCCCGATAACTTCTTCCGCGTCTTTCTTGGCGAAAAGATGGGCGTGGCCCCCGAGGATATTCTTGATTTCGAGCTTTATGTCTACAACTGCGCTCCCTGCGCAAGCTGGGGCGACAGGGGGCAGTTCATCGCCGCCCCCCGTCTTGACAACCTGACCAGCGTTTACGCCCTCATCTCGGCCATAACGGCATCCGACAATAAAAAGGGCATAAGCGCCGCCATCGCCTATGACCACGAGGAGATAGGCAACCGCTCCAAATCGGGTGCCAACTCCAACATAACCGAGTATATCTTCAAGCGTATCTATACCTCTCTTGGCCTGACCGAGGAGGATTATATGATGTCCATGGCGAAGAGCATGATATTCTCTCTCGACGCCGCCCACGCCTATAATCCCATGTACGGCGAGAGATACGACAAAAACAACCGCTGCTTCCCCGGCAAGGGCCTGTGTATAAAGCAGTCCTCCTACCAGTCCTACGCCACCGACAGCGTCATGACGGGTGTCGTCGAGCAGCTCTGCCGCAAATATAACATACCCTATCAGAAGTTCGCCAACCATTCCGACATCCGCGGCGGCGGCACCATCGGCTCGGTCATTTCGGCCATGCTTCCGGCAAAGGCGGTCGACATGGGCGTGCCCCTTTTGTCCATGCACTCCTCCACCGAGATGATTTCCCCCGACGACGAGGCGGCTCTGGCCGCCCTGCTGACGGCCTTTTATAACGAGAGATAACCAAAAGGAGAGATAGTTATGTCTTCATCCTCCCGAGTCGTAAGCGACGAGCTTATGAAGCTCCAGCGCGACTATTGTGATAAAGTCAGAAATATATATAATATCCGAGGCAAAGAAAGGCCCATGGCCTATACCCAGACCCTCGGCTGTCAGCAGAACGAGGCCGACACCGAGCTTATCCGCGGTATGCTGGCCATGATGGGCTTCGGCTTCTGCGACAGTATAGCGGAGGCCGACGTCGTCATCATCAACACCTGCGCCATACGCGACCACGCCGAGCAGAGGGTCTACGGCAACGTGGGCGAGCTTTCCCACGCCAAAAAGGAAAACCCGAACCTTGTCACCGTCCTCTGCGGCTGTATGGCTCAGCAGAGCCATGTGGCGAAGCGCGTAAGGGAGAGCTATCCCTATGTGGACATAGTTTTCGGCACCCACGCTTTACAGCGTTTTCCCCAGCTTCTTTTCACCTGCCTCAGCACGGGCAAAAGGGTCTTTGACCTGGAGGGGGACGAGAAGGGAGCCATAATCGAGGGCATAGAGCCGGTCAGGAAAAAGGGACGCCGCGCGTGGCTATCCATCATGTACGGGTGCAACAATTTCTGCTCCTATTGCGTCGTGCCCTATGTAAGGGGCAGGGAGCGCAGCCGCGCCCCCGAGGTCATAATCGAAGAGTTCAAATCCCTTGTGGCACAGGGCTACAAGGACATAACCCTGCTGGGGCAGAACGTCAATTCCTACGGAAGCGACCTTGAGGGGGCCTGCGATTTTCCCACCCTTCTGGAGAGGATAAACGACATACCCGGGGAGTTCTGGGTCAGGTTCATGACCAGTCACCCCAAGGACGCCACGCCGCGGCTTTTCGACGTGATGGCAAAATGCCAAAAGGTTTGCGATTCCATTCATCTGCCCGTTCAGGCCGGGAACGATAGGGTTCTGGCCGATATGAACCGCCGCTATACGGCCGAAAAATACCTTTCTCTTGTCGCTTATGCGCGCTCGGTCATGCCCGATATAACCATGACGAGCGATATAATAGTCGGTTTTCCCGGCGAGACAAACGAGGAGTTTGAGGACACCATATCCCTCCTTGAAAAGGTCAGGTTCGATTCCCTTTTCACCTTCATCTTTTCTCCGCGCAAGGGCACGAGGGCCTATGATATGCCCGACGTGCTGACAAAGGAGGAAAAGCAGCAGAACTTTGACAGGCTTTTGGAGGTGCAGAACCGCATCTCAAAGGAGAAGAACGACGAATATGTCGGCCGCCGCGTCCGCGTTTTGGTGGGCGAGGAGGAAAACGAGAAGAATTACAACAACGATTATACAAAGCAGTCGCGCACCGAGGGCTTCAAGCTGGTATATCTAAGGGGAGCCGATGGGCTTGAGGGACAGTTTGTCGACGCCGTTATAGAAAAAAGCTCCACATGGGCACTTTTCGGCGCCGTTTGCAGGGATGAGGAGAAATAAAACATGGCTGAGTTTACGCCGATGATGCAGCAGTATCTCGATGTAAAAAAAGAAAATCAGGACGCTATACTCTTTTACCGCCTCGGCGATTTTTACGAGATGTTCTTCGACGACGCCAAAACGGCCTCAAAGGAGCTGGAGCTGGCGCTGACAGGCCGTGACTGCGGCATGGAGGAGAGGGCGCCCATGTGCGGCGTGCCCTATCACAGCGCCGAGGGGTATATAGCAAGGCTCATACAAAAGGGCTACAAGGTGGCCATATGCGAGCAGACCGAGGACCCGTCCCAGGCCAAGGGCCTTGTCAGGCGCGAGGTCATCCGCACGGTCACTCCCGGCACGGTCACCGAGGCCTCCATGCTGGACGAAAACCGCAATAATTTTATCGCCGCCGCTTATATGGATGTTCGCGGCGGCGCCGTCTGTTTCTGCGACCTTTCGACGGGCGAGCTTTCGGCCACGGCGATAGAGGGGGGCGACCTTCACCGCCTGTCGGACGAGCTTTGCCGCTACAGTCCGCGCGAGCTTCTCCTCTCCGATTTCCTTTTTTCAAACGGGCAGTTCGTCTCGCGTATAAAGGACAGGTTTACCTGCTATGTCGAGCCGGCCGGCGAGTGGCGCTTTGTGCCCGAAACTGCGGCGGGGCTTCTTGAAAAGCAGATGGACGGCCGCATGGATGTCAAGGGCCTCGACGCCAATATTATCAGGGTCGGAGGGGGCCTGCTTTCCTATCTCCACGAGACACAGAAAAACGACCTTAGCCATATCGGCGTTCTGAATGTCTACAGCGGCGAGCAGTTCATGCAGCTCGATTCGACCGCCGCCAGAAATCTCGAACTGACCTCGGTCATGCGCTCGGGGGAGAAAAAAGGCTCTCTGCTTTGGGTGCTTGACAGCACAAAGACGGCGGCCGGCTCCCGTATGCTCAGGCGCTGGATAGAAAAGCCCCTTGTCAACCTACGCGAGATAAACGCCCGTCACGAGGCCGTGGAGGCACTCATCGACAATTTCATGGCCAAGGACGCCCTGCGCGAGCTTCTGGGCAATACATACGATATGGAGCGCATAATAAGCCGCGTGGTTTTCGGCTCGGCCGGAGGCCGCGATTTGCGCGCTCTGGCGTCGGCCTGCGCGTTGCTGCCCGAGATAAAGTCGCGCCTCGGACAGCTCAAAAGCCGCAGGCTGGAGGCTCTTTATAACTCCCTCGACCTTTTGGAGGACATATACGGGCTTATCGACGCCTCCATCGACGAAAAGCCTCCCTTTTCGGTGCGCGAGGGCGGCATAATTAAAAAAGGCTTTTCGCCCGAGGTGGACGAGCTTCGCTCTCTTCTCGACGGCGGAGCCGGCAGGCTGGCCGAAATAGAGGCTCGCGAGCGCGAGCGCACGGGCATAAAAAACCTCAAGGTCAGCTATAACAAGGTCTACGGATATTATATCGAGGTCAGCAGGCTCAACGCCTCCATGGTGCCAGACGACTATATCCGTAAGTAGACCCTTGTCAATAACGAAAGGTATATAACCCCCGAGCTTAAGGAGCTGGAGGGTCAGGTCATGTCGGCCAAGGACAGGGTGACGGGGCTGGAATACAATATCTTCACCGATATCCGTCTCAAGGTGGCGGCTCAGGTGGCCAGAGTTCAGGCCACGGCGGCGGCGCTGGCCGAGATAGACGTCCTTTGCGCCTTTTCCTATGACGCCGAAAAATACCGCTATGTCAGGCCCGAGATGGAGCTTTCCGACGTCATCGACATAAAGGATGGCCGCCATCCCGTCGTCGAGAGGGTGCTGGAGGACGGCTATTTTGTCCCCAACGACTGCTATCTCGATTGCGGCGATAACCGCGCCCACATCATCACAGGCCCCAATATGGCCGGAAAATCAACATATATGCGTCAGGTGGCCCTTATCACCGTCATGGCCCAGATAGGCAGCTTTGTCCCGGCCTCCTCGGCGCGCATCGGCGTCTGCGACAGAGTTTTTACCCGTGTCGGAGCCTCCGACGACCTCTCCACAGGCCGCTCGACCTTTATGGTCGAAATGAGCGAGGTGGCCTATATCCTCAAAAACGCAACTCCCTCCAGCCTTATTATATTTGACGAGATAGGCCGCGGCACCTCCACCTTCGACGGCATGGCCATTGCCAGAGCCGTTTTGGAGTATGTGGCCTCAAAGAAAACCCTGGGGGCCAAAACCCTCTTCGCCACCCATTATCACGAGCTTTGCGATATGGAGGGTAGGGTCGACGGGGTCAAAAACTTCTCCGTCGTCGTCAAAAAGAGGGGCGAGGAGATTGTCTTTATCAAAAAGATAGTCCCCGGCGGCGTCAACGACAGCTACGGCGTCGACGTGGCCCGTTTGGCCGGACTGCCGGAAAGCGTCATACGCCGCGCCCACAGGATATTGGTCGATATGGAGAATGAAAAGCCCGAGGATAGAGCCGCCGCGCCCACGGCCGCGCCGCCCGACGACGGGCAGATAAGCTTTGCCTCCTACGCGGGAGCCGATTTGATAGAGGAGCTTAAAGGTCTTGACCTGAACGTCATCACCCCCATCGAGGCAATGACAAAGCTCTACGAGCTTTCAAAAAGGGCAAAGGAGTGTTGACGGATGGGTATTATAAATGTTCTGTCTCCCGGGATGGCAAACCTCATCGCCGCCGGCGAGGTGGTCGACCGCCCCGGCTCGGTCGTCAAGGAGCTTATCGAAAACTCGGTCGACGCCGGAAGCCGCCGGATAGAGGTCGAGATAAAAAACGGCGGCGTCTCTTATATCAGGATAAGCGACGACGGAAGCGGCGTCGAAAGGGAGGATATCTCAAAGATGTTCCTCCGTCACGCCACCAGCAAGATAAAAGAACCCGAGGACTTACAGCGCATAGCCACAATGGGCTTCCGCGGCGAGGCTCTGGCCGCCATTTCGGCCGTCTCGCGCGTCGACCTTTTCACGCGAACCGAGGGGAGCGTCGGCGGCCTGCATATCACCTGCGAGGGCGGACAGACGGGCGAGCCTGTCGAGACGGGCTGCCCCAAGGGCACTACCATAACGGTAAGGGATTTGTTTTACAATGTCCCCGCCCGTATGAAGTTCATGAAAAAGGACCAGACCGAGGCCTCCTATTGTGAAAACGCCGTCGTTTCGGCGGCTCTGGCCCATCCCGATATATCTTTTAAGTTCAAAAAGGACGGCCGAGAGGTCTTTTTCTCCTCGGGAGGCGGCTCTCTGCTCAAGGTCGTCGCCGCCCTTGCCGGATCCGAAAGGGCGAGCCGACTGCTGCCCGTCGACGGCGATTTTCCCGGCGGCAAAATAAAGGGCTATGTCTCGTCCCCCTCCGACAGCCGCGGCACTCGCGCCATGCAGTATTTCCTTGTCAACGGCAGGCCTGTCAGGGGCAAAATACTTACGGCCGCCATCGACAGCGCCTTCAAGGGCAAGGTCATACCGGGGCGCTATCCGGCTGTCTTTCTCAGTATCACGGTGCCCTATTCGGCCGTCGACGTCAATGTCCATCCGGCCAAGCTTGAGGTCAAGTTCGCCCACGAAAAGGATGTTTTCGGCGGCATTTACGGCGCCGTCAGCATGGCACTCGAAGGCGGAGAGCCTTTTCCGAGGTTCGACGCCGCGTCCCAAAGCAGAAAGCCCCGTTTTTCCGACCCCTCCGAGGACAGGCTGACAGGCTTTCAGCAGGTCATGGGCGAGACCGCCCGAAAGGGCACGGAAAAATACGATAACGCCCTTTCGGCAACGGCGCCGACGGGTCAAACAAATAGGGAAAACGATACAACCATAGACGCCGTCGGCGAAACTTTCGGATATCCGCCGACCGTCAGGGTGGAAAAAACCTCCGACGGTCATCTGTTTGCCCGGGAGGACAGCTTCGATGTCGCGGCCAAGGTGGCGTCACCCTCGCTGTCCTTCGGTGATTTCGGCTTATCTTCCAAAAATACCCACAAAACAGGTGTAGCAATAAAATACGACGGCGAGCCTTCGGGCCTCGGTTTCGGCTTCGGCTCCCAAAAAAAGCAACCGGTATCCTTTGAAGAGGCAAAAACAGCAGGGCCGACGGGTGCCGGTTTTGGCCTTTTTTTGAACAAAAACACGCCTGAAACGGAAAAAGCCTTGCAAGAGGAAGGGCGAAAAAACGCCGCCGATGAGCCGATAAAGGTCATCGGACAGGTGTTCAACACATATATCATTGCCCAGCAGGGGGAGGGTATGTGGC
>CANSNO010000042.1 GCA_947648385.1 uncultured Clostridia bacterium | reverse complement strand
GAATAGGAAATAAAAATCCCTCCGTCACGGCAAAGCCTTGCCACCTCCCTTTGCATAAGGGGGCCAAGGGCAAGAGAAAGAGATAAGAACAAACCCCCAGTCGCCTTTGCACAAGAGGCATGATATAAACTTGATTTTAAAATCAAAGGAGCCGCGACCCATGTTCAAGCTCAAAAGAACAATAATATGCGCCGTTACCGTCCTGGCCCTGACGGCCGCTCTCGGCTTAAACGCCTACGCGACGACCGAAAACTTTGTCCGCGTCAGGCAATATGACGGGCGCTTTGAGGATGTGCCTCAGGTCAGCTGGTATTATGACAATGTCTCGACTCTTTACGAGCTTGGCCTGACAAACGGACAAAGCGATACAAGCTACGGCTCGGCAAGCCCCGTCACGCTGGCCGAGGCCGTCAGTTTTTCCGCCAGAATACACAGCGTTTATAAATACGGCTCCGATACGCTGCCCCAAGACACCGACCCCTGGTATCAGGGGGCCGTCGACTACCTCAAGGAGGAGGGCGCCTTGACGGGCGAATATGACGGCCAATACGGCCGTTACGCCACTCGCGCCGAGGTGGCGGGGCTGATAGCCAACGCCATGCCGGCCTCGGAGATGAAGGATATAAACGGCGGCGCCGTGAGCGAGTGCTATATGAAGGGCACTTATTTAAAGGACGTCAACGACGGCACGCCGAACTACGGGAGCATACTGGCCCTTTACAGCTGGGGAGTGCTGGCCGGGTCGGATGACAGGGGTTCTTTCAGACCCGGCGACCTTATATCCAGGAGCGAGCTGGCCGCCATGCTGACGAGGATGGTCGACCCCGGCCTGAGGATGCTTCTCGACTGGGATATAAACGAGAACAATACTGCGGCCGGCTTCACCTATGCCTCCATGGTGACGGGAGACAGGACATACCGCCCCGGCCACGGCCCCGACGACAAGGAGGCCATAAGGTCGAACGTCAATTATATGATAGTCTCGGGCGGCAACACCATAAAGCTCAAGCTGCCGAGAGAGCAGGTCACAAAGGAAAATATGCAGAGGATGGCCGACAACTATCTCGAATATTCCTATTCGCTGCTCGAGCAGGGATATACGGGCTATAATCTGACATATTCCACGTCGGGAGACGCCCAAATACGCTTTTCGGCCGGCAAGTATTATACGCCCGAGGAGACCGAAAGCCTGCGTATTGTGGCTCTCAGCCGCGCCGTAGGCGTCCACGACAGCCTTTGGCGTTCGGGCAGGCTGACGGGGGCCATGACCCAGCAGGAGATAGCCAGGGTTTATTTCGAGTGGGCGGCCGAAAACTGCGTTTATGACGAGACAAGCGCCCCTCCCTCCCATCAGGCCTTCGGTTTTTTTGTCAATCAGAAGGCGGTGTGCGACGGCTATGTGGCGGCCTATAATATGCTCCTCAAAATGGAGGGCATAGACTGCGGCATTGAATCCACCTCCTCCCATGTCTGGACGGTGGCGACCCTTGACGGCGTCACCTACCATATTGACCCCACATGGGGCGACAGCGGCAGCGAGATACAGTATAAATATTTCTGCATGAGCCCTGAGCAGTCCCGGGCGAGATTTGAATGATATATCGGTAAAAAAGACGCCTTTCGGCGTCTTTTTTTTCAGTTCTGTTTTTTTATCTGCTGGGTATAGATGGGCGAATAGGCTATCACCCTGTCGGAGTTCAGGTCTTCGCGGTGCATATCGACGGCCGTTATCTGGCTGTTGTTGTAGGAGGTGTAATAATATATGCCCCTGTCGGCGTTTATACAGCAGGAATATATCGTCACCTCGCACTCGCCCTCGCCCAGACGGCAGCAGCCCCTCTGCTGTTCCACCGAGCCGAGAATGTGGAAAAACTGGCCGACGCTCTCCTCCTCGCTTTCTCCGGCGACCGAGTTTGCCCTGACAAAGGCGGCGCGGACAAAGCGCGAGGCCGAGGAAAGGTCGCCCGGCAGGCCGATGGCTCCGGCGCCGCGGCCATAGGGCTTTAACGGCAGCGAGGGTGAAAAATTGTTGACCGGAGGATAGGGGGACAAGGTCATATAATTGTTGAGCATGACCATCTGGCTGTCAAAGGGCGGATTGTTTGTCAGCACGCCCACGGGGTTTTCGTGTACCCTCAGGCCGTCGGGCATAGGCTCGAGAGTGACGGCGCGGTCTTTGTCGGCCAGCATCCAGTGGAGGGGCGAGGGGGGCAGCTCGGGCGAAAAATGGGTGTCGACTATAACGGCCCCCTTTAAAAGCTCAAGGGCCTCGTCCACCGTGGCGCAGGAACCGAGAACAAGGGGAATCAGCTCGAAGGAGGGGATGTTTTTGGCCCCCTCAACGGGCGTTTTATAGCAGGCGCTGCCGGGAAAGTTCAGCCCGGCCATGCAAAGCCCCTTTTCGTTGGCGGCCTCGTAATAAAGAGGCACGCCGTCCGCGACATGAGCCATGCCTATCATGGCGTAGTGGCTTTGGAGGGGCTGTCCAAAGCGTAGGGCGATGGGATAGTTTCTCGGCGTGACGGCGATGCTGTCGCCGTAGGAAAACTCATAGTCCATGTTTCTGCCGAAATAAAAATCGGCTGTTTTATATGTTATGGCTGTACACATTTTTCTTTCTCCTTCGGTTGCTTTTTCTTTATTTTATGCCGTATGTACCTATAATATAAATTTGCGGCGGAGACAGGGGGAAAAGGGTATAAACCTTTTCTAAACTGCATTGACTTTAGTTAAAAAGATGGTAAACTAAAATAGTTAGTTATTCTAAATATCAGGAAAAGAGAGTATGAGCATAAAGATTATAACCGATTCGGCCTCCGACATCCTCCCCTCCGAGGGTGAGAGGCTGGGCGTGACCGTCGTGCCTATGAGGGTAACGATAGACGGGAAGGAATACCTTGACGGGGTCGACCTGACGGTGCATGAGTTCTATTCCATGCTGGCCTCCTCAAAAGAGCTGCCCAAAACGGCCCAGCCCCCAACCGAGGATTTTAAGGCGGCCTTTGAAAGCTGCGGTGACGGCGACGATATTATCGTCATCACCATATCCTCGGCCCTTTCGGGCACCATGCAGGCCGCCGCGATAGCCGCGGCCGAGCTTCCCGACAGACGCATATATATCGTCGATTCACAAAACGCCGTCGTCGGCCAGAGGCTCCTTGTCATGAGGGCCGTACAGCTGAGAAACAGCGGCATGACGGCCCCCGAAATAGTCGAGGCTCTCGAGCGAGAGCGCGAGGAGATAGTTCTGCTGGCCGTCGTCGATACCCTGACCTATCTCCACAAGGGCGGCCGCCTCTCAAAGGCTCAGGCCGTGGCCGGGGGGCTTTTTGGCATAAAGCCCATTGTCACGGTGAAGGACGGCGCTTTGGCCGTCCTCGGAAAAGAGCGAGGGAAGGGAAAGGCATTTAAGTTTTTGAGGGATACGGCCGTCGGCCTGGGGCCGATTGACAGAAGCAGACCCTATGCGCTGGCTTTTACAAAGGACGAGGATTTTCTTATAGAGTTCCGCGCCGCCATGGGGGAGGAATACGCCCCGTCCGACGCCGTATGCGATTCCATCGGCAGCGCCGTCGGCACCCATGTGGGGCCGGGAGCCGTGGCCGTGGCGTATTTTGTCGAAAAATAACATAAAGCCCCCGAGAGGTCTCGGGGGCTTTTTAAACAGAATTAAAAATCTTTGCCCTTTTCCAGATGGCACCACTCGGTCAGGTACTGCTCCTTTGTCATGGGAGCCTTGAAGTTATTCTTGACCTCAAGGGCCTTTTCGGCTCCGTCGGCCAGCAGGTCGATGGCCGTGCAGGCCATTATTTTGGCGGCGGCGACAATGGCTATGTCGGGACGGGATATTTTATAGTCGGCGCCGTGGCCCACGCCGCTGGCTCCGCCTATCCTCATATGGACGACGGGCATGATGTTGGAGACGTCGGAGGCGTCGGTCGAGCCGCCGGGGCCGTTGCGGTGGCAGTTCTCCTTGCCGAGGACATAGACAAGGTTGTCATAGACGGCGTCCTTAAGCTCCTCGCTTTCAAAGGGGCACATGTAGCCGGGAAGCTGGCTGATGATGACCTTGGCGCCCAGCGCGTCGGCGCCTGCCTTAAGGGCGCGGTCGACCTTTTCGGAAGCCTCGAAGATGGCCTTTGTGTTGCTTCCGCGGACATATGTCTCGATGCGCACGTCGGCCGGGACGACGTTGACAAGGTCGCCGCCCTTGGTGATGATGGGATGGACGCGGATGCCGTCCTCGTCGCGGAAGGTCTCGCGGTTGGCGTCGATGCCGGCCAGACCGAGCTGGGCGGCCTTGAGGGCATTTATGCCCTGAGAGGGGTTGGCGGCGTGGGATTCCTTGCCGATGTACTGTATCAGCTTTCCGACGAAGCCCTTGCCGACGGCGCCGCCGGCGTTGCCCTTGCTCTGCTGGATATCGCCCTCGTTTTCGGTGATGGATGTGTGCTGCATTATCATCATGTCGATGTTGTCCATCAGGCCGAGGCGGATAAACTCCTGCTTGCCGCCGAAAAGCTTGATGACCCCTTTATCTTTAAGGCTCTGGCGGTATTCAAGCTCGACGAACTCCTCGGAGGGGACGTGCATAAGGGTGATATCGCCGTCGAGATTCTCCATGATTCCGGGGGCCTTGAGGGCGGCGGCCACGCCGACGACCGACGCTGCCTGACAGGAATGGCCGCAGGAATGGGCGGCGCCCGTCTCGGGGTCGCAGCAGGGATGGCCCTTGACTATGACGGCGTCAAGCTCGCCCATGACGGCCAGATTGACCTTGTGGTCGCGTCCCTTGACGGGGGTGATGATGCCCGTGACGGCGTGGCCGTCGGTGTAGGTATAGCCCAGCTCGTCCAGAGCCGCCTTTATCTTGGCCGCCGTCTTGAACTCCTTATAGCCCAGCTCGGGTTCGTGATAGATGGAGGATTCAAGGGCGATAAGCTTGTCGGCATAGGCGTCGATGGCCTCGCAGGCAGCCTTTTTCATTTCGGAAACATTCATTTTAAGAGCCTCCCTTTAATTGTTTTTATAGTTTAATTTTAGCAATTTTGGACCGCCTTTGCAATCAAAAGGGACAAAGCCGCCCAAAAACAGCGTTTTGACGAAAAAAGCCCGCCATTTTTGGCAAATGACACTAAAAACGCCCCGCCATTCGGCGGGGCGCTATGCTTTACTATTTCACGGTCAGGGAGAGGTTATCGAGGATGTTTTCCACATCCTCCTGTGTCAGGTAGGCACCGTATAAATCCACCGAGGTGTGTTCCATGCGGCAGTTGACCCAGACCTGGCCGTTGTTCATCTTTATCAGGAACTCATATCCGTCTGTCGAGGTGTAGTAATATGACGTCTCATAGCTGCCGTCGATTATATAGCTCCGGTCGGAGAGCTTATCGGCGGCGGCGTTTTCAAAGCTAAGTCGGAACCAGCCTTTGCCGTCCTCTTTGGCGTATAGGGCCTGAAAATACTCGGCGGCGTAATCCCCGTTTTCATCTGTGACAATATAGGAGAGGTTGGCGTCGGGGACATAGCTGTAATGGCTGTCAATCCAACTCAGGTCTATTGTGACGCGGCCCGATATGGCCTCAAGCAGATTTATTGGGTTTTCAGCCGTGTATTCCACCTTTTCGGCCCCGTCGGAGCGCGTAATAAGACGGGAGCGGAGGGTGGGGTCGCCGCTTAAGACCTCGGCCCTGTCCCATTCAAAATATTCCGTCAAAATTCCGCCGTTTATGCGCTCCCCCTTGTCCCAGTCGTCTGTTTTAAAGCGGTCGTTTTCGGTTATCTCCTCAAGGGTCGAGGGCACTTTTGAAGCGATGGGAGAGCTTATCGCCACGGCGCCTCCCTCTCCCTGCTCCTCCAGAGCGTCAAATACATCTTCCTTGCTTGATACTATTATGTCGTTTCTGAAGGTCATTATAACGGCGGCCCCCGCCGTGACGGTCAGCGCCAGTATGGCGATGACGGCGGCTATTAAGGGCGCGCGTGTCTTAAAGCTGAGTTTTTTCATATTTTCCTCCGTTGGCTGGTGGGAGGAAAGGCTGGCGCGGATGCGCCCGCGGCTGTCATCGGGCAATTTCATCTCCTGTGAAAGCCGTGTCAGTTTGTCATACATGTCAATTCCTCCCGATTTCTTCTTTGAGTATTTTTCTGGCGCGGTGTAGCCTCATGGAGACGGCGGACACGCCGATATGTAGAACCGACGCAATCTCCGCGAAGGAATAGCCCTCGATACAGTGCAGGATAACGGCAATCCTGTATTTTTCTGGCAGCGCGGCGACGGCGCGGAATATTTCGCCGTCCCCGGGCCGGGAAAACAGGGGAGCGTCCTCCAGTGGGACGGTCTCGTGGCTTTTGGCCGAGCGAATAATGTTTTTGCACCGGTTGACGGTCATCTTTGTCAAAAAAGCCTTTTCCCTGCCCCTGTATATGTTTATATCGCTTTCAAGAAGCTTGAGGAACACATTCTGCGTGACATCCTCGGCTTCCTGACGCGAGCCGAGATAGCTCAGGGCCACGCGGTATACGCTGTCGGCATAGCTGTCGAAAAGGGACAGCACCTCGTCCTTTTCCATGGCCGCGCCTCCTTTCTTATTTTTGAGGCCTCGTATATATAACAAAATACAAGGCTATTTTAACACAAAGGTTTTCGGTATTTAAAAGTTTTCTCTATGTAAAGGTAGGCTTAAAGATCATGGACATTAAAGGCAATGAGAATATATGGCAGAGGCTTTATTTGATTTTCAAATTAAAGGTATAGTAATCCTTGACTAACTCAAAGAGAGAGTGATATTATCCCCCATGGCAGCGTCAAATATTGTGGCTGTAAAAGACGACCGAAGAAGAAATGAAGGAGAAAAGAAAATGGATAAGAAAAAGATATTCGGCGCGATTGGCATAGTCGCCGGGTTGGCAGTTGTGCTTTTCGCGCTGGTAAAGGGTCCCTGCACGGGCACTATCGCCACGGCGGCGGGAGGAGCCGTGCCCATGAAATGCCATTGGAGCTTCAGGGCAAGCGCCTTGATGGGCGTTCTTATGGCCGTTGCCGGAGTTTTGGAGCTGGTATGCAAATCGAGGGAGGGCGTTATCGCCGCCGCCGTCATGGGGCTGGCCCTTTCGGTCGGTATTTTCCTGACCCTCGGCCCCGTTATCGGCATTTGCGCCAAAGCCGAGATGCTCTGCCGCGCCACGGCTCCCCTGATGAAGACAGCCGCCGGCATAGGCGGCGTGTCCCAGCTTCTGGCCCTTGTGTTTTCAAGGGAAAGCAAGCCCTCTAAAAGATTTTAAGGGGTGACAGGGTGTTTCAGCTTATAAAAAACAGCATAACGAAAAGGAGCTTTCAGTCCTTTTCTCTTTTCCTGTCGGTGGCCATAAGCATAGCCGTGCTGTTCACACTGATGAGCGTTTCTCAGGGTGTGGCCGACGGCATGGAGAAATCATGGCGGAGGCTTGGGGCCGATATGATGGTGGTGCCCGAATCGGCGGGGGATATGCTCAAGGACGCCGACCTTTTGCTGACAGGCGCTCCGGCCCCCCTCTACATAACCGATGACATTATAGAGAAGATAGAGGGGATAAACGGGGTCAACCGCGTGACGGCCCAGTTTTACGGCCAGACCCTTTCCGAGCCGTGCTGCTCCACAGACGGCGCCACAAGAATAATCGGCTTTGATCCGACCACCGACTGGGTGGTCGCCCCATGGCTCGTCGATGAGATAGGGGGGCCTCTGGAGGACGACCAGATAATCATCGGCAGCGAGGTCTCGGGCTTTGAAAGCGGAAGCGGATATATACGCGGCAAGGAGTTCCGTGTGGCCGGTGTGCTGGAGCCAAGCGGCTCGAATCTCGATTACTCCCTGCTGATAAATATCGACGTTCTCAGAGAAATGGTGGGCAAGAGCGACGATTTCGCCATTTACGAGAGGATGTTCGGCCCCTCGGAGAGCCTTGTTTCGGCCGTGCTTATCGAGGTCGAGGAGGGCATGGAGAACGCCGTTTCAAGCAACCTCAGCTCCCTTAGAGACGTCCGCGTCGTCAAAACGGCCGGCGTACTCGACGGAGTCAGAGACCAGATGAATATAGTTTTTGCCGTCACGGCGGCCACGGGAGCCCTGATGGCCATTGCCGCCGTATTTCAGATATTCTCGCGCTTTTGGACAATGACATGGGACAGGCGCGCCGAGCTGGGCCTTTATCGCGCCGTGGGAGCGTCGGAAGGCGACCTCAAACTGCTGCTTCTCGGCGAAGCGGCCCTCTTTACGGGGGGCGGGGCCGTCACAGGCGCGGTTTTCGGCTATGCCATGGAGAAAACCCTCGTTTCCTTTATGCTCAAAAACGCCGCCTTTCCCTTTGTGTCGCCCTCCTTTGGCAGACATATGGTCTATGGCTTGGCGCTGACGGCGGTCTCCCTGCTTGTGGGCCTGATAGCCGTTTTGGCCCCCCTGAGCCAGACGGCCAAGATAGATCCCGCCGCCGCCATGCAGAAGCATGACATAGACTGAGAGGTGACAAAATGAAGCTTGAAGTCAGAAATATACGCAAGGCCTATGGCGAGGCCGTCATACTGGACGATATAAGCCTTTCGGTGGAGGGAGGACAGTCGATATCCATTTCGGGCCCCTCGGGCTGCGGAAAATCCACCCTTATGTCGATAATGGGCCTGCTACTTCAGCCCACATCGGGGGAGGTAATGCTCGACGGCCGCGACATAACCAACCTCAATGACAGCGAAAAATCCCTCATCCGCCGCGAGACCTTCGGGTTTGTTTTTCAGAGCGCCCGTCTCGTCGGCTCATCGACCGTGTTGGAAAATGTCCTTATTCCGGCCGTTCTGTCCCGTGACAAGGGCAGGGAGAAGAGGGCAAGGGAGCTTTTGGAGCAGTTCGGTCTGGCCGACCGCATGAACTATTATCCCCATCAGCTCAGCTTCGGTCAGACACGCCGCGTGTCGGTGGCCAGGGCGCTGATAATGGAGCCTAAGTTCATCTTTGCCGACGAGCCGACGAACGACCTTGACGCCGAGAATGCCGCCGAGATAAGCGATATTCTCCTTTCAATACCCAAAAGGGACGGCGCGTTGATACTGACGACCCATGACAGAGCTTTTGCCACTCGCGCCGAAAGCCGCTATTCCTTTGTGGGCAAGGGGAAACTTACTCTTGATAAATAATAAAAAGCCGCCCACTGGCGGCTTTTTTAAAGCGCCGTTTTGCAACGCAAAACAAAAAACTTTTTTCTTTCACCAAGCAAGCCCCACCGAAAGGTGGGGCTTGCTTTAATTAGAGGTTAATTGCTGATGACGAGACAGAGGCCGACAAAGCCTACAGCCAATCCGGCGTAAAAGAAAACCGTATCCGCGACCGCCAATATATTGCCGAACAGCAGCAGGGCAAAGCCGACCCTTTGTATCTTCATATGTCGCCGCCTCCGAAAATCTGTGATTTTAGTCTTCTTTTTTCTCGACTATGGCTATCGAAAGCTCGTCAAGCTGTCTCTGCTCGACGGGGGCCGGAGCGCCCATCATCAAATCCTGGGCGTTCTTGTTCATGGGGAAGGCGATGACCTCGCGTATCGACTCCTCTCCGGCCAACAGCATGACTATGCGGTCGACGCCGGGGGCGATGCCGGCGTGAGGGGGAGCGCCGTAGCAGAAGGCGTTGTACATGGCCGGGAACTTGGCCTTGACGTCCTCCTCGCCCAGCCCGACAAGCTGGAAGGCCTTGACCATTATCTCGGGGTCGTGATTTCGCACGGCGCCAGAGGAAAGCTCGACGCCGTTGACCACCAGGTCATACTGATAGGCCGTTATGGTCAGGGGGTCGACCTGGCCCTTTTCGGCCTTTTCAAGCACTTCAAGTCCTCCGTTGGGCATGGAGAAAGGATTGTGGCAGAACTCAAGAGCGCCCGATTCCTCTCCTATCTCGTACATGGGGAAGTCGACTATCCAGCAGAACTCGTATTTCTCCCTGTCCATATGGCCCGAAGCCTCGCCAAAGAGTTTGCGCATGACTCCTGCGCACTTGGCGGCCTGAGGGCCGCCGGCCAGCAGAAAGAGGGTGCCGGGGACAAGCTCAAATGCGGCCTTGAGCTTGTCGGCGTTGACAAACTTGGCGACCCCTCCGGCAAGCTCGCCCTTTTCGTCCACCTTGAACCAATAGCCCTTTACGCCGCTTTGCACCTCGCACTCGGCCAGCAGGGCATCTATCTGCTTGCGCGTAAGGGCGCAGTTTGAAATATCTATCGCCTTGACGGTTTTTCCGTCCAGCGGCTCAAAGCCCGTGCCGTCAAAGAGACCTGTTACGTCCTTGAGGGTCAGGTCGATACGCAGGTCGGGCTTGTCCGAGCCGTATTTCTCCATGGCCTCAAGGTAGGGTATGCGCCTGAAAGGAGCCTTGGAGGCCGTGTCGTAGGCGCCGTATTTGGCGAAGATGGGGGGAAGGACCTGCTCAAGGACGCTGAAAACGTCCTCCTGAGAGGCGAAGGCCATTTCCATGTCCAGCTGGTAGAACTCGCCGGGGGAACGGTCGGCTCGGGCGTCCTCGTCGCGGAAACAGGGGGCTATCTGGAAATATTTATCAAACCCGGCCGTCATCAAAAGCTGCTTGAACTGCTGGGGGGCCTGAGGCAGGGCGTAAAACATACCGTGGTGGTTGCGGCTGGGGACCAGATAGTCCCTCGCTCCCTCGGGCGAGGAGGCCGTCAAAATGGGAGTTGTTATCTCCATAAAGCCCTGCTCCTCCATGGCGCGGCGCAGGGCCGACACCACCTGAGAGCGCATGACGATGTTCTTTTTGACCCTCGGATTTCTAAGGTCGAGATAGCGGTAGCGCAGGCGCGTTGCCTCGTCGGCCTCGCGGCTGCGGTTTATCTGGAAGGGAAGCTCGTTGTAGATGCAGCGGCCGAGAACCTCGGCCTTTTCGGGCACGACTTCAATCTCGCCTGTGGGCAGGTCGGGGTTCTTGCTGGAGCGCTCGCGGACAACGCCCGTGACCTGAACGGTCGATTCTTTATTTATACCGCGGAAAAGCTTCAGCATCTCCTCGGTTTCGGCCACAACCTGGGTGACGCCGTAAAAGTCTCTCAGCACGATAAAGGCCAGACTGCCGCTGACCTCGCGGATGTTCTCCATCCAGCCCGAAAGGGTGACTTTGGTTCCCACGTCGCCGACGCGGAGCTGGCCGCAGGTGTGTGTACGGGACTGTTGCATATTTAGTTCCTCTTTTCACGATAGGCTATTGTGTCGGCGAGCCGACCCATGTATAATGATTATACAGCTATTTGTCTGTTTTTTCAATAAGTTTTAAGGTGGATATGACATATGGACGAAAGGATATTCAGGCTTGCCGAGAAAATCGAAGAGGCCGTGGCCGCCGATCCGGGACACAGGGGCTTCGTCTCGTGCGAGACCATGGGCGGCGCTCTAAGGGCCGCCGAAATACTTGAGAGAGCCGAAAATCTGCTTATATTGACAGGCTTCCCCATCGGCCCCACAGGGGTGGGGGAGAACGACGGCCCCATCGGCGCGGCGGCCATAGCCTATGCAGCCCAAAGGACGGGCAGGGGGTGGCATATCCTGACCGACCGTCATTCGGCGGACGCCGTCTCTTCCTGCGTGGGTGTTTTGGGGCTTGACGGAGAAAGGGTGCTGACCGCCCATGACGGGCTGAGGCTTGACGCCCTGAAGCCCGACGCCGTCATAGCCATCGAGAGGCCGGGCAAGGCCGCCGACGGCCATTTCCACGGCATGAGAGGCAATATACTCGACGGCATGACGGAAGATATTGAGGCACTTTTTGACATGGGCTTGCCGACGATTGGCATCGGGGACGGCGGCAACGAGCTGGGCATGGGCAATTTCGCCGCTCATACGGCCGAGACGGTGAGCAACGGCGCCGCTGTGGCCGCCGCCAAAGGGTGCGACGCGCCTCTGACGGCGGGAGTCTCCAACTGGTGGGGCTGGGGCCTCGCCGCGCTGATGGGGGCCATGAAAGGCGTGGACGCCATGACGACAGAGGAACAGGAAATGATGTGTCTTGAGGCCGCGATGAAGGCCGGCGCCGTTGACGGGGTTTTGGGAGCCGCCGCCATGTCGGTGGACGGCATAGAACTTGGCGGCCTGGAGATACACATGAGGCTGCGCGAGCTGATGCTCGATTATATTGGGAAATAAAAAATCCCCGACGAAAGTCGGGGATTTTTTCATCCTTGTTACTCTTCATGACGGGATAAAAGGGCCACAGTTTCCACATTGGCCGTGGCCGGGAACATATCAAAGGCCTCGGCTCTGATGAGGTTGTAGCCTCTGTCCCTCAAAAGGGCGCAGTCACGGGCCAGGGAAGCGGGGTCGCAGGAGATGTAGACAAGTCTTTTTGGAGCCATGGCGGCTATGGCCTCGACGGCCTTTATGTCCATGCCCTTTCGGGGAGGGTCGGTGACGATGACCTCGGGCCTCAGACCCTCGGAGGCCAGCCTTTGGGCCGCCTGCCCGGCGTCACCCTCGATAAAGCGGACATTATTTATATTGTTGCGACGGGCGTTTTCCCATCCGTCCTCAATGGCGTGGGGAATTATTTCGTTGCCGATGGCGTTTTTACATCGGCCGGCCAGCAGGAGGGTTATTGTCCCGGCGCCGCAGTAGAGGTCAAGAGCCGTTGCCTCGCCCTTTAAATCGGCGTATTCGAGGGCTTTTAAATATAGCCGCTCTGCCTGGGGGTGGTTGACCTGATAGAAGGAGAGGGGAGAGAGGCGGAAGCGCAGGCCAAGCAGGTCGTCCTCCAGATGCTCTTTGCCCCAGAGGGTGACGCATTTGTCACCCATGACGCGGTTGGCGGAGGAGGAATTGACGTTGAGAATAATTCCCGTAAGGTCGGTTTTTTCCGAGAGCAGGAGGGAGACAAGCCCGTCGCGGCGGGGAAAGTCCTCTTTTGCAGCCACAAGGCAGAGCTGGCTGCCGCTCTCTCCCACGCGGACATATACGCGGCGCACAAGGCCCGAGCCGGTGTTTTCGTCGTAAGGCTCGATATCGTATTTCTCCATCCAGCGGCAGACAAGGGCGGCCAGATTATTTGCCCTCTCGTCCTGAATCAGGCAATTTTTGACGGCCACCACCTGATGGCTGCGGCTGCGGTAAAAGCCGAAGGAGACGGAAACGCCGTCACGGCGTGTCAAAAATTGGGCCTTGTTGCGGTAGCCCTCCCTTTCGGAGGGATGGACGGGCGGAATAGTTATATCAAAGCCGCCCACGCGGCGCAAAGCGTCCTCGACCCTCTGCCTTTTGAGAAAAAGCTCCTCCTCGTATGTCATGTGGAGAAAGTCGCATCCGCCGCAGAGGGCAAAGCTTGGACATTTCGGCTCCGTTCTGTGGGGCGACGGCTCAAGTATCCTTTCGATTATGCCGTAGGCGTAATTTTTATTGACCTTTACGGGCTTTATCAAAAGCCTGTCCCCTCTGACCGAGCGCGGTACGAAAACGGCCATGCCCTCTATTCGCGCCACGCCCATGCCCTCGGCCGTGTAGCCCTCGATGACCCCCTCTCGGGGCTTGTTTTTCTCCACCATTATTTCCACTCCTCGGCAAGTATGTCCTCAAGGTCGCCCCATGGCAGCTCAAACTCGGCTATCCCTGCGGCGTAGGGGCCGATGGCGTAGGCCTGCCAGAATACCGTCATCCCCTCATCGCCTATAATAAAATCGTCCCTCATCCAGCTGTCAATAAGTATCTCGCGCCAGTTTTCATAATACCAATCGGCTCTGTTTTCCTCTATCTCGGCCGTCACAAGCTCCTCTATTCGCGCCGTATACTCGTCCTGAGAGACGGCGAAAAGGCTGTCTATATCTATCTTTTCGCCCTTTTCATCGAAGTTCATGGCCGACATGAGGACGTCGGGATGGACGCCGCCCATATTGAGATAGGTTTGTCCGATAACGGCAAGGCATTTTTCGTCGGCGCGGCCCAAGTTACAGGAGAAATCATAGGCGCAGGGGGAGACCTCCATATAATTTTCCTTGGCGAAGTTATAGCTGTCAAGGGCAGTGGCGCGGTAGTTGGCCGCGCTCTCCACCTGATTGTTGAACAACTCCTCAAGGGCTTTGTCTATGGCCGCGGCTCTCTTGCCGCCTGTCAGGGCGGGGACAAGCACCGAAGCCTGAAAGTATTCGGCCCCGTCGTCGGCCTGAAATCTTTCGCTGTACAGCCTGTTTTCTCCCTCTTCGAGCTTTTCGGGGGTCTTGCCGCAGGCGGTCAGGATCATCGTTAAACTTAAAATCAATATAATTGCCTTTTTCATTTTTTTCTCCTCTTTAAGTCCTTGCCTCCCTTGTGTAAAGGGAGGTGGCAAAATCCGCAGGATTTTGACGGAGG
>CANSNO010000041.1 GCA_947648385.1 uncultured Clostridia bacterium | reverse complement strand
AGCACATGGTCATCTACGGAATTGCCTACTAATCGTTTTTGTTGCTTTTTATAAAAAACCAAGGAGGGGAAAGCTTTGCTTTCCCCTCCTTGGTTTATACTATGCAAACTGTAAACTATAGTTTTTGGAATATATTTGCCCTTTTGAGAGCCGGACGGAGGGCCATAGTCAGGAATACCGACACGACAACGGCTATAAAGCCGTTTATCAGGGACACTGTGCCCTTCTGGATGGCGACGGCCAAAACGGTTTCCCAAACGCCGCTGTTTATGAAATAATTGATTATTATCGTTTTGGACACATAAAGTATGACATATGTCACCGAGCCGCAGATACCGCCGATAATGGTGAACATCCTCTCTTTGGCGGCCTCCTTATCGCGGCCGATATTGCAGATAAGACCGGCCACCAGACCCATCATGAACTTGTTGATAAAGGTTATCCAAGCCTCGGCGGCATAGGCGGGGTCGATAAGGTCATAAATGGCCGAGCCGATGCCGGCCGAAAGACCGCCCACCAGAGGGCCGAAAAGCAGGCCGCCCAGCAGGCAGACCACGTTGCCCAGATGGAGCATACATTTGCCCAGAGCCGTGGGAATGTCAAAATGTATGTAAGTGGCGGCAAAGACGAGGGCCGACAGCACGCCGATGAGGGCAATTTTTCTGGTGGTGAACTTTTGTGTTTTCATATCTGTTCCTCCTTGACAAGAAAGCTTTTATTGTCTAAACTGATTGTAGCCCACAACCGGTCATATTAAAATATCCGGTTTGTGAGTTTTTGAGGATACCGGTTAGAGGTGTTTTTTATGCATTTTCTGTTTATACAGCTTAACCCCAAGAGCAAAAAACCGCTCTATTTACAGCTTCACGACTTTCTGTTTGAAGAGATAGTTTCGGGCAGGGTCAGGGAGGGCGAAAAACTGCCCGGCAGGCGCACGGCGGCCGATATGCTGGGTCTGAGCCTCAAGACGGTGGACACGGCCTATCAGCTTCTGGCGGCCGAGGGATATGTGGAGGCCAAGGCCGGCTCGGGCTTCCGCGTCTGCAAAATTGAACAGCTTCCCCCACCTGTCCCGTCGTCGGGAATGACGATATCGGGTGAGAGCGAAAGGGACGGGCGCGTTCAAACCGACAAAGCCCCTCTGTCATACTCCTTTATGACAAGCGACGTCGACGCCGCTCTTTTCCCCTTTAAAACATGGGCAAGGCTTTTCAAGGACAACCTATACAGCCGCCCCGACCTTTTGAACCATGGCCACCCGAAGGGCGACGGGGAGCTGCGGTCGGCCGTCAGTCTTTACCTTACAAGAGCCAGAGGGGTCGTCTGCTCTCCCGACAGAATTATTATCGGAGCCGGAATGGAATATCTGCTGGGCCTGCTGTGCCGTCTTCTCAATGTCAAAAACGTCGCCGTCGAGGACCCGGGATATCCCAAGATACACCAGATAATGAGGGCAAACGGCATGGAGGCTTCCTTTGTGTCGGTCGACGGGGAGGGTATCATTCCCGAAGCCCTCATGTCCTCCGAGGCCCAAGCCGTTTACCTGACGCCGAGCCACCAGTTTCCCACGGGAGCCGTGCTTCCGGCCGGCAGGCGAAGCCGAGTGCTTAAATGGGCACTGGAAAATGACAAATATATAATCGAGGACGACTATGATTCCGAGTTTCGCTTTGACGGCCGTCCCATGCCCTGTATGCAGGCGTTTGACCCCGAAAGGGTTATATATATCGGCACCTTTTCGCGCACCATTGCCCCGGCCATAAGGGTGGCCTATATGGTTCTGCCCGAAAAGCTTATTGAAAGATACGACGAAAGCTTCGGCTTTTTCTCCTCGACGGTATCCCGTTTTGAACAGCAGACCCTCTTCCGCTATATAGACGAGGGTCACTTCGGCCGCGGACTGACAAGGGCGCGCAACAGCTATCGCCTGCGCCGAGACAGGCTTGTGGGCGAGCTGAAAAACGTTTTCGGCAATGACTGCGCCGTTGAAAACGCCCACACGGGCCTGAGCTTCCTCTTTCTGCCGAAGACGGGCAGAAGCGAGGAGGAGATATGCCGCCGCGCCGAGGAGATAGGCCTCGGCGTGAGAGGCCTGGACAGCTACCGCTTTATACATGACAAAGCCACTCACCCTCCGGCCCTTGTGCTGGGCTTTGGCGGCCTTGACGAAAAAAGCATCCCCACTGCCGTGGAGATGCTCGCCGAGGCTGTAAAATAATCAGTCCTCCATCTGTTTTGCCATAAAGGCCGCCGTCATTTTTGCCAGTCTCATATCCTCGGGGCTGCCCTTTCCGTTGGCCGAAAGAAGGGCGACGCATCCGGCCAAGTCGCCCCCGGCTATGACGGGAGCTATTATGTCGGCCTGGGGACCGCCCTCCCAAAGGGGAACGGCATCCCCCTGATAAAGACGTCTGCTTTCCATCAGCTTTTCCACCTCGCTGCTGACGCTTTTGCCCTCGGCCTTGACGCCGCCGCAGGCCACGACGCCGTCGCGGTCAAAAATGATGCAGGGCCTTTCGGCCTCTTTAAAAAGGGCCTCGGCCATGGGGGCGGCCGTGGCCGTCAGCTCGCCCATAGGGGAATATTTTTTAAATATAACGCTGCCGCCCGAATCGGTGAATATCTCCATCGGCTCGCCCTCGCGTATTCTCAATGTGCGTCTGATTTCCTTCGGTATAACAATGCGCCCCAAATCGTCAACCCTTCGCACAACTCCGGTCGCTTTCATATAGGTTCCTCCGTTTTAATGCTGTTGTCGAAAGCTATTATCTGTCAAAGACAAAATTTTATGCCTGTTTTGGTTGTCAAAGGTCACAAAAATTGATAAAATCAATATATAAAGCTTAAAAAATAAGGAGGTACTTTTTATGGTAAACCGTGAACTTATCAAGAAGCTGTCCCAGCTTCTCCGAAAGGACGGCGTCGGCGCCCTTATGGTGGCTCCCGGCCCCGACATGAGGTTCCTGCTGGGCAACGCGCCGATGATGTGCGAGCGATATCAGGCACTTTATGTGACGGCTGACGAAAAGGTATTTTACATATGCAACGCCCTTTATGTGGACGAGATAACCGACCTTATCCCGGGTGAGGAGGTTTTCGGATGGTTTGATTCGGACGATTTCACTCAGGTGGTCAAAAAGGTTTTTGAAAAATACGGCCTTATCGGCAAAAAGATAGCCGTCAACGGCGCCGTCAGGGCTTTCAACCTTGTGCGCCTGATGAAGAACATCGATTTTCAGGTGGAAAACGGCAAGGACTATCTGGAGCTGACACGCATTATCAAAACTCCCGAGGAGCTGGAGAACCTGCGAAAGTCCTCTCAGGTGGTCGACAAGGTGTTTAACGATATCGTTAAGTTCATCAAGCCGGGACTGACCGAAAAGGATATTAAAACGGAAATAGCCCGTCTGTGCGTCCATTACGGAGGCTCCAACGCAAGCGGCGGCATTGTGGCCGCCGGAGCCAACGCCGCCATGCCCCACTATATGGGCGGAAGCGCCGTGATAAAGGAAAACGACGTGGTGGAAATGGACTTCGGCTGTACCGTCGGCGGAATGTACAGCGACATTACAAGAACGGTTTTCGTGGGCAAAGCCACCGAGAGGCAGAAGATGATATACAATCTGGTGCTTAAGGCCAATCTGGCCGGAGAGGCGGCCGCCGTAAACGGGGCCTATATCCCCGATGTGGACGCAGCCGCCCGCAAGGTTGTGGAGGCCGAGGGCTTCGGCCCCAACTTCAACCACCGTCTGGGTCACGGCATAGGCTATGCCGGGCACGAGGCACCCTATATCCACGGCGATTACCACATGAATCTCGCCCCCGGCATGGCTTTCTCCTGCGAGCCGGGCATTTACATCAAGGATGAGATAGGCATAAGGATTGAGGACGTCGTCATCATCAACGAAAAGGGCGAGACCGAAATCCTGAACAAATGCACAAAGGAGCTTATAGAGATAGTATAAATATTCGGAGGGCGCGATATGCCTTATGCGGGATTAAACGATTTAAATATGTTTTACGAGGAGTTCGGCAAGGGGGACGCCCTGTTGTTTCTTCACAGTCATTTCAGCCGCAGCCTGCTCGCCTTCTCGGCGCAAATTATCCCCTTTCAGAGGCATTATCACTGCTTTTTCCCGATTTTCGTGGGCATGGCCGTTCGGTCTGCCAAAGCCTCGACTGGGATTGCCGCAAAATAGCCGATGACATGGCCGCCTTTCTCGACGCGATGGGCATAAAGCGCGCCCATCTGGTCGGATACAGCTGCGGCTCGTATGTCGGGTGTTACATGGCGGCAAAATATCCCGAAAAGGTCAAAAGCCTTGTGACAATCGGCGGCGCGGCCTATCCCAGAACCGATGACGCGGACAATTACCTGCCCGAAAGCCTTATTGCCGCTAACAAAACGGACACCATCGAAGAGATCACCACTCGCCATTTCGAGGCGCACCGCGGCAACTGGCAGACATATCTGAAAACCACCGTGGCCGACTGGAAAGCCCACCCGAGCCTTACCGACGGGGAATGGGCGGCGATAAAATGCCCCACTTTATTTATAAACGGAGAGCTTGACCCTCTCGGAAGCTGCGAGGAATTGCTGGAAAAGGTGCCTCACGGAAAAGCTTATGAAGTGAAAGGCAGCGGCCACCGCCCCCACTTTGTCGATGAGCACGCCAAGGAACTTAATCAAATGATTCTTGACTTTTTATCGGACGTTGATAAAAACCAGGCTGATTAAAACTCGAAAACGCCCCGACGAAAGTCGGGGCGTTTTGCAAGTTCATTCTGTCCGCCGCCAGCGGCGGAAAACATTCGTACGTTGAGTGCCCGGAAGGACTTATTTCTACACAAAAACTTTATATATGGTTGACTTCTGTTCCACTCGGGCGTATAATCAAGTTATATAAATTGTTTATATAACTTGATTATTTATCGGAGGCCGCAATGCCAAAGCAGAGAATAACAAAAGAAATGGTGGTGGAGGCCGCCTTTGAGATAGCCCGTAAAGAGGGGATTGAAAGGGCTACGGTCAAGGCAATAGCCGAAAGGCTGGGCTGTTCCGTACAGCCGATATACAGTTACTGTCGGAACATGGACGGTTTAAGGGCCGACGCGGCCCAAAGGGCAAGGCAATTCGTCAGGGAATATGTGGCGGAAAGGGCCGACAAAACCGACCTGTTCAGAAGCATGGGGCATACCTATGTCAGACTTGCCAGAGAAGAACCGCACATTTTCAGGCTTTATCTTTTTGAGGAGAGAAAAGACATTACATCCCTTGAAGAGCTGTACCGCTCCGAGACCGACCCTCGCGTGGCGATGGAGATATCCGAAAAGCTTGGCGTCTCCATAGAGGAGGCGAAGGGCCTGCATATGAATATGCTAATCTACACAATCGGAGTGGGGACGATATTCTCGGTCATTTCCCCGTCGGTTTCGGAGGAGGAGATATTCGAAAAGCAGGAGGAAGCGTATAAGGCCTTTTTGAAAAGCGCGGCGGAGGGGAAAAACAATGGATGACAGTATTTTGGTGGTTTATGAAAGCGTCACCGGCTTTACAAGACAGTACGCCCTGTGGATAGGGGAGGAACTGGATTGCCCCGTCGCCGCTTTGGATGAAATCTCCGCCGAGGATATGTCCGGGCGTCATACCGTCATTTTCGGCGGACGGTTTCACGCCGGGAAGGTCGACGGACTGAAAAAGGCCAAAAGACTTTTCGGGAAAAGTGGGTGCAAAAGGCTGATTCTGTTCGCCTGCGGCGCCACGCCCGACAGCCAAGGGGATATGATAGCCGAGGCATGGAAGCAAAATCTGACAGAGGAAGAGCTGAAAAGGATACCCCATTTTTATTTGCAGGGCGGTCTGAAATACGAGACAATGCCTTTTGGTGACAGGCTGATGATGAAGTTTTTTGCCGCCGCCGTAAGGCGTAAAAAGGATAAAAGCCCCTATGAAGCGGCTATGGCGGCGGCCGTCGGCAGCTCTTTTGATATATCCTCAAAGGAAAAGATAAAGCCCCTTGTTGTCTATGCCCGAGAGACGGAATAAAAACAGGCGCGGCCACAAAGCGCCGCGCCGTTTGTTATAAAGTATTGCTGCCGTCGGTTAAAAAACAAGACATTTTAGGATGTCCGAGGCCGCCTCTTCGGCGCTTCGGCCGACGGTATGTATCTTTTCGCCGGGAATATCATTTTCAAAGGCCTTCAGACAGGCGTCGATATGACGGGCGCCCCAGCAGTCGTCTTTTTCACCTCGCTCGGCCAGCCTTTCCATGACGGTTTGCCTGTCGGCAGTGAGAATAAAATGGCGCGCGTCCACGCCCTCCGATATCAGTCGACCGATAATTTCGTCATAATATTGCCTGACGAAAATCGTCATGGGAACGATGATAACGCCGTGGTTTGCCATTTCCTTTAATATTTGCAGGTTTAGCTGCCGCCACAGGGGAATGTCCTGAAAATCGTCGGTTTTGTCCATGCTTTTCGGAAGAACGCCGCGCAAAAAAGACCCTAACAGCTCGGGGTCGTAAATATGCGAGCCGTTCAGCCTTTTTGAAATAATATCGGCCACGGTGGTTTTGCCCACGCCGAAAGCCCCGTTGATAAAAATTATCATAACAACGCCTTTTTATGAAAAAGCACGGCGCGGCTCCTTTCGAGCTGTGCCGTGCTTATGTTTTTTATTTAGCCGAGGATGACCTCTTTGGCCTCTTCGGGCAGGAAGTATCCGGCCATGTCGTAGATATTGTGACGGGTGGAGTCGTTAAGGACGCGACCCTCCAGCGAATAGCAGCGGATGAACTTTTTGGGGTCGAGAGCCGTCCAGTTTTCGGCGTCCCATGTCAGATAGCCGTCGGCGTCGGTCTTGGGGGCCTTGAGGATAAGGTCGACCTGACGGTTGTGGTTGGCCATGAGGTCGATAAGCTCCTTGTTTGTCAGGTCAAGCTCTTCCTTTTTTATTCTGTCGTAAACCTTCATTTCATTTTCCTCCGAAAATTGCCCTTGGGCATATTTTTTGTTCCTATAAATCATAGCACAGTTTATATTCAAATGCAATAAATTTGAATAGCCATAGCAAATCATGTTATACTGCAAAACAAGGGGGGATAATATGAAAACACTGATATTCAACGGTTCGCCGAGGGTGAAGGGCGATACGGCCTCCCTTATCAGGAGACTGACCGATAAACTGCAGGGGGAATATATGACGGTCGACGCCTACAGGGCCGATATTTCCCCCTGCGTCGACTGCCGCTATTGTTGGGAAAAACCCGGATGCGCCATAATGGACGGTATGGAGGAGGTGTATGAATATATAAAGACCTGCGATAATGTGCTTATCGCCTCGCCCATATATTTTTCCGAGCTGACGGGGAGGCTGCTTGATGTGGCCGGCCGCCTCCAGACCTTTTACTGCGCGCGTAAGTTCAGAGGGGAAAAGACCGATATCAAGCCGAAAAAAGGGGCCGTTATACTGGTCGGCGGAGGCGACGGCGGCATGGATAAGGCATACGACACGGCCCGTATGCTGCTTCGCCTGATGAAATGCGGCGAGATACACCCTCTTGTTTTCAGTCACAACACCAATAACGCACCCGCCGCAACCGATAAAGCGGCGTTGGACGGCGTGGACAGCATAGCCGATTTTTTTAACGGCAGAGAATAGAGAAACAGAAATAATGCCTACTTGACAGGGGAAAATAAAAGGGATATATTAGGGATGCAGACACCCCCCTGGGGTGTGGTGTGATAATTCAACTATGGAGGTAATGCCATGAAACAGCAGTTCAATGTCACGGGCATGACCTGCTCGGCCTGCTCGGCCCATGTGGAAAAGGCCGTGGGCAAGGCCGATGGAGTGGCCGAGGTGGCCGTCAGTCTGATGACAAACAGCATGAGCGTCGAATATGACGAAAATAAAATATCGGCAAGGGATATTGTCGCCGTGGTGGAAAAGTCGGGCTACGGGGCTTCGGTCAAGGGGGCCGAAAGCGCCTCGAACAGCGCCGCGGCCGAGAGGGTAGCCGACGCCGCCGAGGACGAAAGGCGCATCAGGCAGTCGAAAAACAGGCTCATGTGGTCTGTCGCCCTGCTTATTCCTTTGATGTATGTCTCCATGGGGCATATGGTGGGACTGCCCCTGCCCTCATTCCTGACGGGGGCCGGAAACGCTGTGTCCTTCGCCTTTACCCAGTTTCTCATAACCCTGCCCATACTGATGCTCAACGGCCATTACTTCACAAACGGCTACAGGCGTCTCTTTTCGGGCGCGCCCAATATGGACAGTCTGATAGCCGTCGGATCCTCGGCGGCGCTCTTTTACGGCGTTTTCGCCATATACCGCATGAGCTTCGGCCTCGGCATAGGAGATATGGCGCTGGTACACAAATATCACATGGACCACTATTTTGAAAGCGCCGCCATGATAGTCACTCTGGTGGGCGTCGGCAAATATATGGAGGAGAAGAGCAAGGGCAAGGCCAAAAACGCCATCTCCAAGCTCCTTGATTTGGCCCCCAAAACGGCCGACGTGGAGAGAGACGGCGTCGAGGTCAACATCCCTGTCTCCGATGTTAGGGAGGGAGATATCGTGGTCGTCAGGCCGGGCGGCTCGATACCCGTCGACGGCGTGATAACCGAGGGCCGCTCGATGGTCGACGAATCGGCCATCACTGGCGAAAGTATCCCCGTGGAAAAGAAGGCCGGAGATACGGCCATTGCCGCCACCATAAACAAAAACGGCTTTTTCAAGTTCCGCGCCACAAGGGTCGGGCAGGACACGACTCTGGCCCGGATAGTGGCTCTTGTGGAGGAGGCAAGCGCCTCCAAGGCGCCGATAGCCAAGCTGGCCGACAAGGTGGCCGGAATATTTGTCCCCACCGTCATGACGATATCTCTTTTGACGGGAATAGGCTGGCTGATAGCCGGACAGACGGCCGAGTTCGCCCTTTCCTGCGCCATTGCCGTCCTTGTCATCTCCTGCCCCTGCGCGCTGGGGCTGGCAACCCCCGTGGCCATTATGGTGGGCACGGGCGTGGGCGCCAAAAGCGGCATATTGATAAAAAACGCCGCCGCCCTTGAGACCTTACACAGCGTCGACACAGTAGTCCTCGACAAAACGGGCACCATAACCGAGGGGGCGCCGAGGGTCACCGATATATCGGCTCCCGTGGGCGAAAGGCAGCTTATGGCGGCCGCCGCCGCGCTGGAAAGCTCCAGCCAGCACCCTCTGGCCGAGGCCATACTGCTCAAGGCAAAGGAAATGGGAATCGAGGCCCCCGACTGTTCCTCCTTTGAGAATATCGAGGGCATGGGCATATCGGCCGAGATAGAGGGCGAGAGATATTACGGCGGTAATAAAAGGCTGATGGAGAAAATAGGGGCCGATATTTCGGCCTTGACCGAGGCCGCCGAAAAAGCCGCGAGCGAGGGCCGCACGCCTCTCTATTTCGCCAGAGGCAATCAGCCCCTCGGTATGATAGCCGCCGCCGACGTCGTCAAGCCGACCTCGAAGGAGGCCATCGACCGTCTGCGCTCCCTCGGCCTTGATGTAATCATGCTGACGGGTGACAACAGGGTGACGGCCGAGGCTATCGGCCGCCAGCTTGGCATAACGAGGACCATCGCCGAGGTTCTGCCGGGGGACAAGGAGAGCCGGATAAGGGCGCTCCGACAGGAGGGCAAAAAGGTGGCCATGATAGGGGACGGAATAAACGACGCTCCGGCCCTTGTCCGCGCCGACGTGGGCGTGGCCATCGGCGCAGGTACCGACGTGGCCATTGAAAGCGCCGACGTGGTGCTGATGAAAAGCGACCTGCTCGACGTCGTGACGGCCTACCGCCTCAGCCGCGCCGTCATACGCAATATAAAGGAGAAC
This sequence comes from uncultured Clostridia bacterium, assembly GCA_947648385.1. Taxonomy (GTDB): domain Bacteria; phylum Bacillota; class Clostridia; order Oscillospirales; family Butyricicoccaceae; genus RGIG1902. Next base: position 5,858 of record CANSNO010000041.1, on the reverse strand, counting down.
CTGTTCTGGGCTTTCTTTTACAATTCGGTGGGCATACCTCTGGCGGCCGGGCTGCTGTGGAATGCTTTCGGCATAAGGCTGACGCCCATGTTCGGCGCGGCGGCCATGAGCCTTTCGTCGGTCTGCGTGGTGACAAACGCCCTGAGACTCAATTTTTTCAAGGCCGAAAAGGGTTCATATGTCCGTCAGGCCGATGAAAGCGCGTCTCGCGAGACGGAAATCATTGAAGAAATCAATGTTGAGAAAGGAAAGAATATTATGACAAAGACGATGAAAATCGAGGGCATGATGTGCGAGCATTGCAGAGGCAGGGTCGAAAAGGCGCTCAACGCCATCGAGGGGGTCGAGGCCAAGGTAGACCTGGAGAAGGGCGAGGCAGTTTGCGATATTTCGGGAAGCGTCAGCGACGACACTTTGAGGCAGGCCGTCGTGGACGCCGGCTATGATGTGGTGTCGATAGCGTGAGGGCCGACAGAGGAAAGGTGCTGAGGCTTTTAAAAACGGCCTCGGGCCAGATAGAGGGCGTCATCAAAATGGTGGAGGAGGACAGATACTGCCTCGATATCGCCAACCAGATAATGGCGGCTCGCAACGTGCTCAAAAGGGCCAACCGCGAGGTCATAGAGGCCCATGTAAGCGGCTGTATCCGCGAGGCCGAGACACAGGAGGAGCGCGAAACAAAATTGGATGAAATTCTGATACTTTTAGAGAAGCTGATGTAATGTAAGAGCTTATCGCGCGAGACGGCGCTTCTGCGCCGCGCCGCAAGTGCGGCGTGACGATTTTGCCGAATTGATTTCGGCAAAATCTATTAAATCAAAAAGGGGCCCCCGAAAAGTTGACAAACTTTTTGGGGAGCGCGAAACCAAATTGGATGAAATTCTGATACTTTTAGAGAAGCTGATGTGACGCCAAAGCCGCGCGGCAAAAATGCCGCGCGGCTTTTATTGTCAGAGTCTATAAATGGGATAGAAAATATCAGAAAAGCCTATTTGCTTTATCGGGAAGTATAATTTACAATAACAGAGGATAAAAAATATATAAGGAGTAATACATTATGGAACTTGTAAAAGAGCTTCCCGAGATATTTGACGAGTTTTCCGACCAGCGCAAAAACTCGTTTATAAACGCCTATGAGCTGAAGCAGAAGGGCATACCCTTTGTCGGCTCTTTCTGCACTTATTTCCCCAAGGAGCTTCCCATGGCCATGGGCGCCTGCGGCGTCGGCCTCTGCTCATCTACGGGTGAGACGATACCCGAGGCCGAGAAAGACCTGCCCCGTAACCTCTGCCCTCTGATAAAGGCCAGCTACGGCTTCGCCAAGACGGACAAGTGCCCCTATTTCTATTTTTCCGACCTTATCGTCGGCGAGACGACCTGCGACGGCAAAAAGAAGATGTATGAGATGATGGGCGAGTTCAAAAACGTCTATACGATGGAGCTTCCCAACAGCCAGAACGAGAACGGCAGAAAAATGTACCGCGAGGAGATCGTCAAGTTCAAGGAGAAGCTGGAGGATTTCTTCGGCGTCACCATCACCGACGAGCAGATAAAAGAGGCCATCCACACTAACAACGAGCAGAGAAAGGCCCTCAAGGAGTTTTACGGCCTCCAGAGGATGGATCCCCCTCCCATGGGCGGCATGGAGATGCACAAGGTTCTCGACGGAGTCAAGTTCCGCTTTGATACAAAGAAGGCCACCGAGGATATAAAGGCCCTGACCGAGAAAATAAAGGCCGAATACGACCCCGAGAAGTATAAGGGCCGCAAGCGCATACTGCTTACGGGCAGTCCCATCGGCTGTTCCACCGAAAAGGTGGTCAACGCCATCGAGGCAAACGGCGGTGTTGTCGTCTGCTATGAAAACTGCGGCGGCGCGCGCTCGGTCGACGAGCTTATAGACGAGCAGAATCCCGACTTTTATCAGGCCATGGCCGACAGGTATATAAACATCCCCTGCTCCTGCATGACACCCAACCCGGGCAGGATTGAGCTGATGGACAGACTGTTGACCGAATACAAGGTCGACGGCGTTGTGGAGGTCGTCCTTCAGGCCTGCCACACCTTCAATGTCGAATCATATAAGATAAAGAAGTTTGTCACCGAGGAGAGGCATATCCCCTACATATTCATGGAGACCGATTATTCCTCCACCGACGCAGGACAGGTCAACACGCGCATCGGCGCCTTTATCGAGATGCTTTGATATGGCAAGGCTTTCACTTGGAATAGACTGCGGCTCGACCACCGTCAAGGGGGCGCTTTTCGACGGGGAGAAGGTCGTTGCCTCGGAGATAATGATGACCAGCGCCCGTCCGGCCCAGCGCATGAGGGAGATATACGATAAGCTCTACAGCGGCGATGTGGGATATGTCGTCACAACGGGTTACGGGCGCGAGCTGCTGCCCGAGGCCGACAGAAAGATAACTGAGATAACCTGCCACGCCAGGGGCGCCAAGTTTTTAAGCGGCGGCGCCGGAGGGCTTATAGACATCGGGGGTCAGGACTGCAAGGCCGTTTTGCTCGACGAGGACGGCGGCGTCAGAGATTTTCTGATGAACGACAAGTGCGCCGCCGGCACGGGGCGTTTTATCGAGATGATGTGCCGCATACTGGAGTGTGACGGAGAGGAGCTTGACAGCTTTGCCGAAAAGGCGACCCCCGTGGAAATAACCTCCATGTGCACGGTTTTTGCCGAAAGCGAGATAATCAGCCTGCTGGCTCAGGGAGCCGCCAGAGAGGATATCGCCGTCGGCGTCATAAAGTCGATATGCAAGCGCACGGCGACATTCGCCTCCAAGCTCTCCATAAGCGAAAAGGTGTTTTTCAGCGGAGGGCTGGCCCGATTCGAGGTATTCAGAAAAAATCTCGAGGAGGCCATGGGCCTGCCCGTTTTGACACACCCCCATAGCCAGCTTTGCGGCGCCATCGGCGCGGCCTGCCTCGGATACGAAAGAATGAAATAAGCTTTAAAGCACCCGACCGAAAGGCCGGGTGCTTTGTTTTCCATAAAAAGAATATTTTGAGGGTAATTTTAATCAAAAATAAATAAAATCAAAACTAAATTTGAACATTTTCGGTGTATAGTTGAAAATACATATTTGAGAGTATAAAATAAAAACATCTTTTCCCCGAAAAACTTATAAGTTTTTCGGGGACCCCGTCTAATTTAATAGATTTTCGCCAAGTGAATTGGCGAAAATCGAAACGCCGCACTTGCGGCGAGGGCGTCACAAGACGCCCAAAGTTGTGCAGGCACAACTTTTCAGAACCCGTTCAGCAGAAAGGAATGATTTGAATGGCCGAGGTAAAGCAGCAGCCCACGGAGCGCGATGAGGCGGCTCGGCAACTGGATGAAATGATGGCCGGAGACAAAAGGAAAAAACGCAAAAAGAGGCTCTTGATTATAGCTTTGTGCGTTTTGGCGGTGGGATGGTTCATATTGCGCCCCATGCTGCTCGGAGGAAAAGAGCCTCAGAGCAAAGGATACATAGATTATGCCGCCGAAAGGCGCGACCTTGTCATATCTGTCAGCGACAGCGGCGCACTCCAGCCGGCCGATTCATATAATATAATCGGCCTTGTGGGGGGCGACGTGCTGTCGGCCGACTTTGAGGAGGGCGACTATGTTGAAAAGGACACCCTGCTCTATCAGATAGACAGCTCGGACGCCGAAAAGAGCATCGAGCAGGCGCGCATAAGCCTTGAAAACGCCGGACTTACATACGAGAACGTCGTTGACGGCCTTGACGGCCTCAGCCCCAAGACAAGCGTCGAGGGCAGGGTGACAAAGCTTTATGTCAGGCAGGGTGACGCGGTTCAGGCCGGTTCTCCTCTGGCCGATATAGCCGATACGGACAACATGGTTCTGGAGCTGGGCTTTCACCAATCCGACGCCGAAAATATCTGCGTCGGAGACGGCGCCGAGGTGACCTTGAGCGCCACGGGCGAAAAGCTGACGGGCAGCGTCACGGCCGTGTCGAAAGCCGTCATACACGGAAACGGCAACGTGCTTTTGAACAAGGTGGAAATAACCGTTTCCAACCCCGGCGGACTTCAGTCGGGAGCCTATGCCACGGCCACTGTCAAAGGCTTTGACTGCGCCACAAACGGACAGTTCGCGGCCAAGACCCAGACGACGGTCGTGTCGACGGCAAGCGGCAATGTGGAAAAGCTGCTTGTCAGCGAGGGGGACAGGGTTTCCCGTGAGCAGGCACTGCTGACCATCGACAGCGATTCGGCCCAAAGGCAGATAAGAGGCGCCGACCTGGGCGTCCGCTCGGCCCGGCTTAGCCTTGATAACGCCATGGATATAATGGATAACTATTCCATCAAGGCTCCCATTTCCGGCACGGTGGTCGAGAAGAAGATAAAGGCCGGAGACAGGCTGGACAATACGTCGGCCTCTGTGCTGGCCGTCATATACGATATGTCATATCTCACCCTGACACTGGATATCGACGAGCTTGACATCGGCAGCATCGAGGTGGGACAGAGGGTATCCATCGAGGCCGACGCCCTGCCCGGAAAGACCTTTGAGGGGTATGTCGACAGGGTCGGCGTCAACGGCACCTCGACGGCCGGAGTGACCACATATCCCGTCAGGGTCATAGTCGAAGATTATCAGGACCTGCTGCCCGGCATGAACGTAACGGCCGAGGTTATCATAGAAGAGGCAAAGGACGTCCTGACCGTGCCCATAAGCGCCGTCAGCCGCGGCAACACCGTTCTTGTGGCCGACCCCTCCTCCAAGGGCGACGCCAAGAACGGCGTGCCGGCCGGATACCGTCAGGCCGAGGTCGAGGTCGGGCGCGCCACCGACGATTATATAGAAATAATCAGCGGCATCGACGAGGGAACAATGGTGGGCGTCAGCACGGCCACGTCATCCCTTATGGAAATGATGATGACCCAGGGCGGCGGCGGAGGCGAGGTCAGAGTGGAGACCGAAGGGCCTCCGAGGGACTGAGCCATGGCAATGATAGAACTGACCGACATATATAAGCTCTATCACATGGGCGATAACATCGTCAGGGCACTTGACGGTATCGACCTGACAATTGACGAGGGCGAGTTTGTCGCCATCGTCGGGCAGTCGGGCTCGGGCAAGTCGACCTGTATGAATATAATCGGCTGTCTCGACGTGCCGACCTCGGGCACATATAAGCTCAACGGTATCGACGTCTCCACCATGGACGACGACAGGCAGGCCGTCATACGCAACAAGTTTCTGGGGTTTATATTCCAGCAGTACAACCTGATACCCAAGCTCAACGTGGTGGAAAACGTCGAGCTGCCCCTGCTTTATGCCGGAGTCGATTCGGCAAGCCGCAGGACGGCCGCAATGAAAGCTCTTGAAAGGGTTGGTCTGACCGACAAGGCCAAAAACAGGCCGAATCAGCTTTCGGGCGGACAGCAGCAGAGGGTGTCCATCGCCAGAGCCTTGGCCGGCGACCCGGCCGTAATATTGGCCGACGAGCCGACGGGCGCCCTTGACTCGCGCACGGGCAACGATGTGCTGGGGCTTTTGCAGGAGCTGAACAGGGACGGCCGCACCATTGTGCTGATAACCCATGACAACTCCATTGCCGTCAAGGCCAAAAGGATAGTCAGGCTGGCCGACGGCAGGATAGTTTTTGACGGCGACGCTTCCGACCCCAACGCCGTCGTGACGCCGAAGGAGGTTTGAGCCATATGGATATATCACAGTCCTTCCGTCTGGCGCTGAAATCCCTTTCGACAAGCAAGGCAAGGGCTTTTCTGACCATGCTGGGCATAATCATCGGCGTGGCGGCCGTCATTATCATAATAAGTCTCGGAAGCGGCCTTCAGAACATGGTAAACGAGCAGTTTGAAAG
>CANSNO010000040.1 GCA_947648385.1 uncultured Clostridia bacterium | reverse complement strand
TTATCTATGAGCCTATATCCGGCATAAATCCCGGAGACGTAATATCCGGCACGGGTACGGCCGCCATGCAGGAGGATGAATATTTTCTCTCCTCGGCCGCCGAAAGCCGTTATATCACCATTAAGGTCAAAAACGGAGAGGCTCATGTCTCGAGGCGCGACAGCCTGCCCTTTAAATATTTGCCTAAGAAATTGTCGCTCAGGATAAGACAGGAAATTATGTGGCAGTTTGACGGCGACGGCGGCGCGCTTTTATCGGCGCTTTTGACAGGAAGCAAAGCCGACATGAGCAAGGGGTTGAGAAATGCTCTGGCCTTGAGCGGCACCTCGCATATCGTATCGGTGTCAGGAATGCACGTGGGAATAATAGCTGCGGCGCTTGTATATTTCCTCGGCAAAAAACACGGAGCCGCGGCGGCTGTGCCGCTTATGGCGCTTTTCGGCTTGATAACAGGTATGAATCCGCCTGTCATAAGGGCAATACTTATGTCGGTCATAGCTCTGTCGGCGTTTTATCTCAACAGGCAGAATGACAGCGTCACAACCGTCATGTTCGCCCTTTTGCTTATGGTGGCCTTTCAGCCTGAAAGCGTGCTTTCGGTGTCCCTTCAGTTGTCGTTTGCGGCGGTTCTTGGAATATTGCTCCTGAACCGTCCGATATACAGGACTGTCGCGGCCTGTCTGCCCGTATGGTGCTCGGAAAACAAAACTTTCAATACGGTCATTAGAAGTCTTGCCGTGTCGCTGGCGGCATCCTTTGGTTCCGCCGTGGTGTCGGTGTTCTATTTTGACAGACTGTCGGTCATTTCTCCTTTGACCAATTTAGCCATTATTTGGATGGTTCCTGTCATAATGGCGCTGGGGTTTGTCTGCCTGATTTTCGGTATGTTTTTCGGCGTTGAATTAAAGATTGTCACATTTGTTCTGAAATATCTGCTCGACGTCTTTATATTTATTGTCAGACTTTTTGCTTCCGTTGGCTTTTCGTCGGTTTCATCTCATGATATGTTTGCTATGGCGGCTGTGGCGGCGGTGGGACTGTTCCTGATTTTCGGATATTTGATAAGACCGAAATTGAGGTTTGCGGCCTTTTTCGGGCTTTTGGCCGCAATATGCTTTTCAGCGGCGGCCAGCAATTATGTCAACGGCGGTGGTGCGGAGGTTTATTTGACCGGCTCGGGCCTCATGATGGTCAATTATAATGGAAGCGTGATTGCCTATATGCCGGCCGACGGCGTGGATAAATACATGATGAACGATTATCTTAACGGCCTGTATTATTGGGGAGAGAGTCGCGCCGACGCAGTGTTTTTTAACAGAATAAATGAAAACTGGATTGATTTGGACGATATGGCGTCGGACGCTTTTTATTATCCGAACGGCATGACGGATGACCCTCGTGTCGTCTGTTACAGCGGCGGAGAAACCGTCACCGTCGGAGATGTTTCCTCCGAGGTCATTGATACAGGCAAGGGCTTCGGTTTTTATATAAATACCGGACGGGAAAGCTATCTCTGGCTGTGCGATATCAAAAAGGGAAAGACGGAGGAGACAAAGGAATACCACGCCGATATAATGGTACTGGATAAAAAAGTTGTCAAAAACAATAAATATATAATCTCTCTTTTGGACAATATTGATGCCGATGAGATAGTTATTATCGGAGGAAACAAAGAGGAAGAAAAGCTTTTGAATATACCCTACAGCTGTCTTTTGAAAGGAGACGGTCTGCGGTACAAGCCGAGCCGGAGGTGAGACAATGGCATACGAAAAGAAAAAAGACAATTCAGCACAGAAAAAGCTCAGGGAAGAGCTTAAAAACGGAGAGCTTGAGAGGCTTTATGTCTTTTACGGAGAGGAGTCCTATTTAAAAGAGTTTTATCGCGGCGAGATAGAAAAACAGGTGGTGGGCGACGGGGGCTTTGGGGAGTTTAACATCATTTCCATAGACAGCTCCGACCTGACGGAGGACAGCCTGCGCGACGCTATAGAAACCCTTCCCTTTGGCGCCGAGCGCAAGCTTATTGTTATCCGCGACCTTGAACTGTCCTCCTGTTCCCAGTCCCTCAAGGAGGCTTTGCCCGATATTTTTGCCGGTTTGCCCGACTATGTCTGTCTTATCCTCTATTATCAGGCAATCGAATATAAACCCGATAAAAGGCTTAATATTTATAAAAGCATAGACAAATACGGTATGACTGTCGAGTTCAGCAGGGCCGGCGAGGAGGAGCTTATCAGATGGCTGGCGCGCAGGTTCAGCGCCCATGGCAAAAAGATAGGCAAGGAGGAATGCAGGAGGATTATTTTCCTTTGCGGCTCCCTGATGACAAATCTCATAACCGAGGTCGATAAAATTGCCGCCTATTCAAAAAATGAGGTCATCACAAGAGAGGATATCGACGCTGTGGCGTCGAGGGTCCTGGAGGCCAACGTGTTTGACCTGACCGACTGTATCATGAAGAGGGATTATACTAAAGCAATATATATTTTCCGCGACCTGATGGAGGACAAAAATGAGCCTATCGCTGTTCTTTCGGCGTTGACAAGGCAGGTGCAGCGCATATACGCGGCGGCTCTGGCGCGCAGAGAGGGCAGAGGGGAAAGATATCTTATGGAGCTTTACAATTTTCGCTCGTCCTATCCTGCCGAGCTTCTGTTGAACGCCGCCGGACATATCACCGTCGAAGGGGCGGCCAAAGCCCTTGAGATATGCTGCAACGCCGATATGGAGGTCAAGAGCAATATACCCGATTCCGAAAGGGTGGTTGAGTTGGCCATACTCAAAATGACCGGGGTGGATAAAAGATGATAAAGCTCGACCAGGTCATTATAGTCGAGGGGAAATATGACAAGATAAAGGTCGGGCAGATATTTGACGCCGAGATAATAACGACCGACGGTTTTGGAATATTTAAAAACGAAAAAAAGCTGGAATATATCCGCCGCATTGCCGAAAAGCGCGGTGTTATTATTCTGACCGATCCCGACGGGGCGGGTCTGGTTATCCGCAACCACTTTAAAAGTGTTTTAAACGGCGAAAATGTCTATTACGCCTATATTCCTCAGCTTGAGGGCAAGGAGCGACGCAAAACGCGGCCCGGCAAGGAAGGGCTGCTCGGCGTCGAAGGGGTCAAAGATGACGTTATTATCAATGCTGTCATGTCATGCGGCGTAAAAGCATCTGAAGATACGGGAGAGAAGCTGACCAAAACCGATATGTTTGAGCTTGGACTGTCGGGAGGGCAGGGAAGCGCGGATAAAAGAAAAAGGCTGGCCAAAAAGCTTGACCTGCCCGATAATATAAGCGCCAACAGTCTGCTTGACGCATTGAATATTCTTTATTCCAGAGATGAAATAGAAAAACTGGTAAAATAAAAAATGCACAGCCGAAGCTGTGCATTTTTGCTTTTGTTTAGAGAACCGTACCGGCTCCGATATAGTGGGACGAATAATAGGAGCTGTCAAGAGAATCATAACAGACACTGCGTCCCGGACGGGGTGAATGAATAAAGTTGTTGTTTCCAACATATATTCCAACATGGCCCACACCCGAACCGCCGTTAGAGAAGAAAACCAAATCGCCCGGCTGAAGCTCGGAACGGGAAATCTTCGTGACGGAAGATTTATACTGGCTGGATGAAGAGTGGGGAAGGGATATGTTGAAATGGGCAAATACATACTGTGTGTAGCCCGAGCAGTCAAAGCCCTTGGGCGATGTGCCGGCATAGACATAGGGAGTGCCGAGAAGTGTGGCGGCGTAATCGATTATCTGCTGCCTTGTGGAAGATGACGTCGTACCTGCGGCCGCGGCATTATTGCCGTTTGTCGTCTCAGAAATGGAATAGGCGACATACTCCACATAGTCGGGGTGGATATAGCCCTTATAGGAAGAGGTCTCTATTTTGAGCCATGCCGAATTGATTCCGATGATTTTGACCGTTTCGCCCTTTCTGAGCTTGGCGATGACGCCGGCGTCTGTCGAGGGTTTTTCTCTCACATTGAGAACCTCTGTCGTTATTTTGGCGCCGCCGGGAGCGACGTTCATTACGTCGTTAAGCTCCACATAATCAGAACTTATAAATCCGCTCTGGCCATTATAAAAAACCTTGTACCAGCCATCCACTTCATCAATAACGGCGACGTCTTCTTTGTCGACCAACTTTGCAACAACAGAAGAGCCTGTTGAAGGTTCAGAGCGCATATTGACAGAAGAGCCTACCTTGATTTCGCCGCCCTTTATCTCATAGGCATTGGCTGTAACAGCGACAGCGGCCGTTAAAACAAGAGTCAAAAATAATGTCTTGCGGATTCGATCAAAAAAAATCATTGGAATTACCTCCGATGCTTAAACGAAACTTTATTTGGAAGACAGCGCCCTTTCAAGCCAGACAGAGGCAATGTCCATCGCGTTATAAAGTCCGTCCTTTGTGGTTGATTTCGTAATGCGGTCTTTGGAGCTTATATCGGGGTCGGTCCTCTGGAGCTGTACTGCAACCTGATCGGCAACGGTAAGACCGTTAAGGTCTTTAGTAGATAAAATCTGAAGCATAGCGATATATTTGTCAGCCATGCTGCCGTAATAAATGATGTTATCTTTCCTCAAAAGAGGGTGTCCCTTGTATGTCAGGGGTATGTTGATTTCCTTGTTGTCGCTCATTGTCTACCTCCGATGTTAATATTATACCACACCGGTAACAAAAGTCAAACAAAAAGTAACAAAATGCTTACAGAAAATTTTGCCTGACCTGATATCGGCGGAATATTTGTAAAAATAAAAAATAAAATGTAATAAATTGTAATCGAAATATGCCCATACAAAAATCTAAACCCTGCCGGCAGGGCAGGGTTTATAAGCTCAGTGAGCAAGATACTGTCTGACAAGCTCCTGAAGCAGCTCATCTCTGTCAATCTTTCGGATGAGGCTTCTGGCATTGTGGTGATTTGTGATGTATGTCGGGTCTTCAGAAAGTATATAGCCGACAATCTGATTGATGGGATTGTAACCCTTTTCTCTGAGCGCGTCGTAAACAGTTGTCAAAATGTATTTCATTTCGACGTCGGCGTCTTCACACACTGTAAACTTTTTGGTGCCGTCTACCAATTCTTCCACCCTCCTCAATAATTTATAACAATAAATATTATATTATATTTTGTCCGTAAAGTAAAGAAAAATATTTGTAATATAATTAAAGCCGGGACAGGGTAAGACCCTATGTCCCGGCTTCTATTGGTTTTTAAACTCTTATGACAGCGCCGCAGTCCTGCTCAAGATTTTTGAGTATCTTGGCGATATAGGAATCTATCTCGGCGTCGGTCAGGGTGTGGTCAAAACTGCGGAAGGCAAGGGCAAAGGCCACGCTCTTTTTGCCCTCGGCGACCTGAGCACCCTCGTAAACGTCGAAGAACTCAAGGGATTCCAGATGCTTTCCGGCGCCCTTTCGTATGGCTTTTTCAAGCTGAATGACATATACGCTCTTGTCGCACAGCACGGCAAGGTCACGGGTGACGGCCGGGAACTTGGGCAGGGGGGTATATGTCTTTTCGCTGTTGCTCATTTCAAAAAGGGCGTCGCAGTCAAGCTCGGCCATATAGACCTCCGCGCCTATACCGTAATTCTTTGCCACCGTGGGATGAATCTGTCCGACATATCCAAGCCTTTTGCCCTCGCGCGTCTCAAGCATGGCGCATCTGCCGGGATGATAGCAGGGATTGTCGAGGCAGGGAACATATTCGTAATCGCTGACGTCGACGCTTGAAAGCAGAGCGTTGACACAGCCCTTGAGGGTGAAGAAATTGCCGTTTCCGTAAAGGGATATTGTCAGAATGTCCTTTTCGACAGGAAGTCGGGTCATGTCGGCTTTGCCGTATTTGTCGAGCATGGGCAGGAAAACGGCGCCTCTTTCAAATATCCTGGCATAGGGGGCGCGCTGGTTGTAGTTACGGGCCATGACCTCCAAAATTGAATGTACTGTGGTCGTTCTCATCATGCTCTGGTCTTCGCCCAGAGGATTGGAGATGACAACCGTCTTTCTCAAATCGGAATCCTCGGGGATGCAGAGCTGGTCAAAGACCTTGGAGCCTATAAAGGTCAGGGTCTTGGCCTCGTTGAAGCCTGTGGCCGAGCAGGCGGCCGCCATGGCGCGCTCGAACTTTTGACGGAGAGTCAGGCCGCCCATGGTAGTAGCCCCGGCAAAGCTGGTGGCTACTATCTTATCATAACCGTAAAGACGGGCAATCTCCTCGGAGATATCGGCAAAGCCCTCCACATCGTCGCGCCAGAAAGGAACAAGGATGTCGTCGCCGTCCATTTGGAAGCCGAGAGCCGTCAGGTCTCTTATCATCTCGTCGCGGCTGACCTTTATACCGATGAAGGAATTGATGCGCTCAGGCTCCAGTTTTATTCTGCGCTGCTGCTTTTTAATGGGATAGGCGTCGACGATGCCGCCGATTATCTTTCCGGCTCCAAGCTCTTCCACAAGCTGGCAGGCCCTCATAAGAGCCGGCAGTGTGTTTTCGCAGTCAAGACCCTTTTCGTAGCGGCCCGAAGCCTCTGTCCTCATGCCTATCCTTCTGGAGGCCACACGGACTGTGGGGCCGTCAAAGGTGGCGCTTTCAAAAACTATTCTTTTGGTGTTTTCGGTTATCTCGCTGTTTTCGCCCCCCATGACTCCGGCAATGCCGATGGCCTTTTTCGGGTCGGTGATAAGCAGGGTGTTGTCGGCCACGGCGCGCGTCTGGCCGTCAAGAGTGACGACCTCTTCGCCGGGACGGCTGGTCCTGACAATTATATGGTTGTCCTCAATGCAGGAATAGTCAAAGGCGTGCATGGGCTGGCCGTATTCCAGCATGACATAGTTTGTGATATCGACAATATTGTTTATCGGCCTTATACCGGCGTCGCGCAGACGTTCGCGCATCCACTTGGGGGAAGGCTCGATGACAATATCCTCGGCCATGGCGGCCGTATATCGGGGACAGAGGTCGGGACATTCTATGTCGACGGCCAGGTAGTCGGAAATATTGCCGTGAGTGTCCTTTATCTGAGGTTTGGGAAGCTCAAGAGGCAGGCCGAAGGAGGCCGAGGTTTCACGGGCTAAACCTATCATGCTGAGGCAGTCGGGGCGGTTGGGCGTTATCTCAAACTCAAAGACGACGTCGTTCAAGCCGAGAACCGTTCTTATATCGTCGCCCGGCTTGCCGTATTCCTCGGGCAGGACAAGGATTCCGTTTTCTATGGCGTAGGGGCAGTCATGGAGGGTTAGGCCCAGCTCGGCAATCGAGCAGAGCATACCGTTTGAATCGACGCCGCGCATTTTGGTTTTCTTTATGACTACTCCTCCGGGAAGCTTGGCAGGATGCAGGGCAGCGGGGACAAGGTCGCCCTCCTTGAGATTGGTGGCGCCCGTCACTATCTGCACGGGTTCATCCTTGCCGACGTCTATGGAGCATATGACCAGCTTGTCGGCGTCGGGATGCTTGACGATGGAGATAACTCTGCCGCAGACGACATTCTCTATCTCCTTGCCGACCTCTTCCCAGCCCTCGACCTTGGAACCTGTCATGGTCATGCGGTCGGAGTATTCCTTAGGAGAGGCGCTTATCTTGACATAATCATTGAGCCATTTATAGGGCATTATCATAATATCATTACCTCCTTAAAACTGTTTCAGGAAACGCAGGTCGTTTTCAAACAGCTGACGCATATCATCAATGTTAAAGCGGCGCATGACTATACGCTCAAGGCCGACACCGAAAGCAAAGCCCGAATAGACCTCGGGGTCGATGCCGCAGTTGCGAAGCACGCCGGGATGAACCATACCGCAGCCGAGAATCTCTATCCAGCCCTCGCCCTTGCACAGGCGGCAGCCCTTGCCTCCGCATTTGAAGCACATGACGTCCATTTCGGCCGAAGGCTCGGTGAAGGGGAAGTGGTGAGGGCGGAAGCGAACTACCGTGTCGTTGCCGTAAAGCTGCTTGGCAAAAACCTCCAGCGTGCCCTTAAGGTCGCCCATGGTTATGCCCTTGTCGACCACAAGCCCCTCTATCTGATGGAAAACGGGGGAATGGGTGGCGTCGACGGCGTCGCTCCTGTAAACTCGTCCCGGGGCGATGATGCGGATGGGGGGCTTCTGCTGCTCCATCGTCCTGACCTGAACGGGGGAGGTCTGTGTGCGAAGAACGATATTGTCATTTATATAGAACGTGTCCTGAGTATCTCTCGCGGGGTGGTTTTTGGGGATGTTGAGGGCCTCAAAGTTGTAATAGTCCAGCTCCACCTCGGGGCCGTTGACGATGGAAAAGCCCATAGAGGAGAAAATGTCGTATATCTCGTCCAGAACTATCGTCAAAGGGTGCTTTTTACCAAGCTCCATCTTTTCTCCCGGCAGGGTGACGTCGATAGTCTCGGAAGCCATTTTGAGCTCAGCGGCCTTGGCTTCTATATGGGCGGCGGCCTCGTCGATGGAAGAGGTCAGTTTTTCACGCACCTCGTTTGCGAGCTGACCCAGCACGGGGCGTTCCTCGGCCGAAAGGCTTCCCATCGAGCGCAGTATCTGTGTCAGTGCTCCCTTTTTGCCGAGGAACTTTATCCTGGCATTTTCAAGCTCATCCTTTACGGTTGCCGAGGATATTTCCTCAAGACCCTGTTTAAGGATAAGTTCAAGCTGTTCTTTCATTTATCTTTCCTCCGTATCTCGATTGCTCGGATAAAATATAATAAAAAAGCCCTCGCCCCATAAAGGGACGAAAGCATACTTCCGCGGTACCACCCAAATTCCCACAGCGTGGGCACTTTGATCCCATAACGTGGGATAAGCGTTCCGGCCTACTGTTTGTTCAGCCGGACGGCTCGGAAGGGAACTTCGCTCGCGTACAGTCCGGAGGCTTACAGCCAAGACCCCCTTCTCTGAAGGACATTCCGCGGTTACTCGCTTCGTCAGCGCCTTTATAATATTGAACTCTTCAGACACTATAACATATTTAGCCTGTTTTATCAACAAGTTTGAGAAAAAAGTTTTTATAATATGTGTTTTGTGTTATATTTATTATAGATTTTAAAGGGGATGATTGATATTGTAATCCAAAACGGCGTTGATATAGAGCGCGTTTCGCGTTTTAACGGGCTTTTAAATAAGGAGAACTTTAAAAAAGGAGTTTACACGGAGAAAGAGCTGGAGGAGATATGCTCGAGCGCCGACCCACGCAAAAGGGCGGCCATGTTCTTTTCGGCAAAAGAGGCCGTGTCAAAAGCCTTTGGAAGAGGATTGTTCGGTATGAAGCCCAATGAGATAGAGATATATCACGAAAACTCCGGCAGGCCGCGAGTCAGGTTGCTGGGAGGGGCGGCTCAAAAGTATAGCGGATATACTATATCCCTGTCGGCCTCTTATAAGGATGATTATGTTGTTACAAGCTGTGTAATATGTTTAGAATGAGTTTTTAAAAAGTTGTGCTTGCACAACTTTGGGCGTCTTATGACGCCCTGGCCGGAAGTCCGGCGTAACGATTTTGACGAGTTTATTTCGGCAAAATCTATTAAATTTAACGGGGCCCCCGAAAAATTTATTTTTGGGGAATAAAACGTTTATTGGTTGTCTATATATCACTGTATGGAGGACTGATAATATGTTTAAAAAGCTTTTGCTCTGTTTTCTTTCGCTGGCTCTTTTGGCCGGATGTTCCTCTCAGGAGGACAGCATGGACGCCATATCGGAATATTATGCCGGACTGGATGCTCTGACCCTTGAGGCCTCGGTGACGACAAACAGCGGCGCGGTCGTTTGCTATGATATCCTTTTTACAAGGAACGAGGAGGGAGACAAGGTGACCATCCTATCTCCCGAAAGCCTTGCCGGAATAACCGCCACCATATACAGCGACAAGGCCGAGGTGGTCTATCAGGATGTGGCCGTTGAAACGCTGCTTCCGGGCATAAGCGGATATGTGCCGGCCGACGCGGTCAGCGGTATAATAAAGGATTTGAGCCTTTCGACTCCGGACGGCTGCGGCGAGTCTGAGGCGTCCGGAAGGGAGGCCTTTACCGTGACCTTTACGGATGAGTATGAGGGAATGACGGCCGAAAAGACACTTTGGATTGACAAGGAGAATATGAGCCTTTTAAAAGGCGAGTTTTATCTCGACGGAACTATGATAATGGAGCTCAATGTAAAATCTTTTGTTGTGTGATTGCCTTTTGAGGCCGCGTCGTATATAATAAATCTATCACCGTTCCGGTTTTGCGTCATATAATGTTATCGAGGCAGGCCGCATTATTTTTGCCTGTTTGTTTTTCGCTTTGTGATTAAAAACCAGATAACCGTGGAAAAATATTTTTGCGGACTTGTCCGACTATTTTCCTGCGGAGCGTGATTTATGTGGAGAACAGCCGTAATACTGTCAGGCGCGGAGAGATATACTACGCTGATCTGAGTCCTGTCGTCGGCAGTGAGCAGGGCGGTATGCGCCCGGTTCTGATAGTGCAGAACGACGTCGGCAATAAATACAGTCCAACCGTTATTGCCGCCGCCATTACATCACAGCAGAACAAGGCGCGTTTGCCCACCCATATTGAGATATCGGCAAAGTCAGTGGGGCTTTCAAAAAACTCCGTTGTGCTTTTGGAACAGATCAGAACACTTGATAAAAGACGTCTGAAAGAGAGAATGGGCAGTCTGGATACGGGTCTTATGCAACAGGTGGACGACGCAATAGCCGTCAGCTTCGGGCTGAGGAACGACCGCACTGTTCAGGGGGATTGAGAATGAACAACAGGAAATTGAAAATAGCTGTTTCGGTTTTTACGGTTTTGGCGCTGGCTGTGACAGCCGTCCTTGCCGCTTCTGCCGAATACGGAAGCAAGGAAGATCCTCTCGTCACGGCCAGCTACATAACCGAGGTAGTCAAGCCGCAGATTGAAAAGGATATTGATAGCATAATGGCTGAAAAAAAGTCCGAGCTTTTAAAGGAACTCGGCTCGTCGGGCGTAGGTGGCGGCCTGAGCGGCGCCGTGATAGATGAAATAGCCAAAAGGGCCGCCGAGCTTGTCGGCTCCGGCGTCGCCCAATGGCAGGTCATAAAGGTGCCGAACGGCAAAACACTGACGGGCGAGGTTGGCACTCAGCTTCTTTTGAGGCTTGGCGGCGCCCAATGCGCGTCGCCTGACGCCACAGGCCTTATAAATCTCAGTGACGCCTCTGTAATCGGCTCCGGCGCCGCCCTCAAAGCCAACAATCTTTATATGGTGACTATCGACGGCAGGGGCTTTAAAGCCGTGGGAGACGCCACTGTGCTCATAAAGGGAGCTTATACAATAAAATAATTCTTTGCTTTTGAAAACCGGGAGATATGCTCCCGGTTTTTTTAATATTTTAAAGCGCACGCTCATATATTTCTGGTATATAAAACTTTAAAAGGCGGTGAAAGGATGTCGGATTGTCCGCTTTTTCTCGATGACAGGGAAATAGGTCGCCTCAGATGGTCGAAAGAGGGCGGCAACATGGTCATATGGGCCGGCTGTCCCTTTGAGGACGGATATATATACCGCGTGTATGTTGGATACGGGCGAGAACCTGCAAAGCTGTATATCGGCGTCATGATGCCCGAGCGCAACAGGTTTGTCATATCAAAAAAACTGCCTTTTGTGAAATGCCGCTTTTTGGAGGATAGGGAGGACGTTTCGGCCTTTATTGAGAGACGCAGACCGGGCGAAGAGGAGCGCACGCCGCCGCTTCCCTTTGTTTTTTCGCGGCTTTCGGCCATAAAGAGCGGAAGCACGGGATGCGGAGATTTTATAGAGAATATGTTCGCCTCATGCGGAGGCCTTTGGGCCTTACATGAGGGTAAAAGCTATTTTGTCGCCCCATGGGAACCGGGCAGCGAACTGAAAGTCTCCTCTTTTTTCTGCCTTTTGACCTTTTTCAGACATCAGGAAAGGGGATATATGGCCCTTTGTGTCGACGGCGAGGGAAATCCATGTCCTTTAAATTAAAATCTTTTCTCTATAATCAGACCTTTTTTAGCCTCCGAAAATAATATACTTGTCTCAGGAGGGGCGAAGATGAAGGTCATATATCCCGATGTTCTTTTTTTGATAAACTTTATTATAGACTATGTCCTGCTGCGCCTGACGGCTTATTTAAGGGGCAATGTTTCTTCGCGAAAGCGGCTTGTTTTGGCGGCCGTGATAGGCGGAGTGCTGGCCGCGGCGTTGTTTTTTGCGCCGACAAAGGCACTTATGTCCATTGTGATGAAGGGCGTATGCTGTGGGCTTATGACGCTGACAGCCTTTGGCTTTGCCGACAAAAGGCGCTTTTTCGGCGACTGCTTCATGCTGTGCGCCGCGTCATTTATTATCTCGGGGGGCGTCGTAGCAGTATCCCAGATATTCCCCATGGCCGGTACGATACATAACACGTCGGTTTACTTCAATATATCTCTCAGAGACCTTATATTCGGCGCCGCGGTGGGATATTTCGTGATAACTCTTCTCTGCGGTCGGGGAAGTATGCGCGAAGAGAAAAATATAAAAGAAATAAAATGCAATCTCCGCGGAGCCGACCTGGCCTTTAACGCCTTTGTGGACACGGGAAATATGCTGACAGACCCGGCAAACGGCAAAAAAATAATTGTTCTTTCACGCTCGCTGGCGGCGGTGGCGTTGCCGGGAGAGGAGGGCAAGATAATATCCTCCATGACGAGGGATGACGATATTTCGAAGGTTTTCGGCCGTTTGGCCGTATGCTCTCCCGTGAGATACGGGCTGGCGCCCTTTTCCTCGGCCGGGGGAGGCGGCTTGATGATAACCGTCAAGCCTGAGCGGCTTGAAATAGACGGAAAACCGTCCGAGGACTATATAATCGGCATAGGCACGGGGGAAATGACCCCTGTCTGCGGCTGTCGCGCCGTAATCGGCTGTTGAGAAAGAGGAATGAAAATGAAGAAGCTCTTGATGTTTTTTAAAATGCTTTTCTGCCGCCTGAAAAGAAAGCAGGAGGTCGACTATATCGGAGGCTCGGAAAGTCTGCCGGCTCCTTTGACAGCCGAGGAAGAGGCATATTACATCAGCCGTTATACCGGCACAGAGCCGGAGATAAAACAGGTGCTCATCGAGCATAATTTACGGCTTGTTGTATATATAGCGCGCAAGTTTGAAAACACGGGCATCGGAATTGAGGATTTGATATCTATCGGCACCATAGGGCTTATTAAATCGGTCAACACCTTTCGCGCCGACAAAAAGACCAAGCTTGCCACCTATGCCTCAAGATGTATCGAAAACGAGATACTCATGTATCTGCGAAAAAGCAGCAATCAGCGCACCGAGATTTCCATTGACGAGCCGCTCAACACCGACTGGGACGGAAACGAACTGCTTCTTTCCGACATTCTCGGCACCGAGCCGGACCATATCATGAGGAAGGTCGAGGAGGACGTCGACAAAAAGCTGCTTATGGAATCGGTCATGAATCTGCCGCAGAGGGACAGGCAGATTATTTCAATGAGGTTTGGCCTTAACAACAGGGACGAAATGACCCAAAAGGAGGTAGCCGACGTGCTGGGAATATCCCAGTCGTATATCTCAAGGCTTGAAAAGAGAATAATTTCCAGACTGAAAAAAGAGATGTTAAAGAAGATGTGACGATTAAAAATCATCCGCTTTGTCAATACTTTCAATACAAAATATGATTATAGGGGCCGATAGCGTGCAGTTGAAAGTTGAGATATGCGGAGTTAACACCTCCGAGCTTATTGTTTTGAAAAACGAGCGGACAATGGAGCTGCTCAAAAAGAGTCAGGAGGGGGACGGAAAGGCGAGGGAAGAGCTGATACGCGGCAATTTGAGGTTGGTTTTGTCGGTGGTTCAGCGATTCTCAAACAGAGGGGAGCCGATGGACGACCTTTTTCAGGTCGGGTGCATCGGACTGATAAAGGCAATAGACCATTTTGACCTGAGCCAGGGTGTGAGATTCAGCACCTATGCCGTGCCGATGATAATAGGCGAGATACGCAGGTATCTGAGGGACAACAGCGCCATAAGGGTCAGCCGCTCGATGCGCGATAACGCCTACCGAGCCTTAACGGCAAAAGAAAGGCTGACAAACGAAAAACAAAGGGAACCCACCGTCGAGGAAATTGCCAAGGAAATAGGCATGAAAAAAGAGGACGTTGTCTTTGCACTTGACGCTATTTCCGATCCGATATCTCTATATGAGCCGGTCTTTCAGGACGGAAACGAGACTGTCTGCGTTATGGATCAGGTAAAGGACAATCAATGCACCGATGAAAGCTGGCTCGACCGTATTCTGATGCGTCAAGCCGTCAAAGACCTCAGCGACAGGGAAAAAAGAATATTGGCCCTGAGGTTTTACGAGGGCAAGACACAGATGGATGTGGCAAAAGAGGTGGGAATTTCCCAGGCGCAGGTCTCTCGCCTCGAAAAAGGCGTGCTGAACAAGATAAAAAAGAACCTGTAAAGTTAAATACTTTTACAATAAAAGACTGTCTGAGATTCTCAGACAGTCTTTTTGTTTAGAGTATTATTTCTTTCGTGGCGATTTTCTCGCAGAAAACGCCATCATGCTCGACAAAAATAATGGTGGGATGGTATTCCAGCAACAGCTCCTCAATCTGCATCCTCGAAAGAATGTCAATATAATTGAGCGGCTCATCCCAGATGTAAAGGTGAGCCTCTTGACAGAGGCTTCGGGACAACAGAACCTTCTTCTTTTGGCCTTCGCTGAAATCGGAAATATCCTTTTCAAACTGCTCTCTTGAAAAGTCAAGCTTGCGTAATATCGTCTTGAAAAGACTTTCGTCTATCTTCCATTTTTCGGCGTAGTCTCGCAGATTTCCCGAGAGTCCGGCCGTTGTCTGGGGAATATATGAAATCTCAAGACGGGAGCTTTTTATCAGCTTGCCCGTGTATTCGGTTATCTCTCCGCATATCAGTTTCAGCACGGTTGATTTACCCGAGCCGTTCGGCCCACGCAGAGCTATTCTGTCGCCGCTCCGGATATCAAAAGATACATTTTGGCAGGCAGTATGCTCGCCGTAGCTGACGGTCACACCCTCCAGCTCCAGCAGCTTGTCGGTGTAAAAGCTCAGGGGAGAAAGCTTCAGACTGTCGGCTCTGTCGATGTCCTTTAAAAGAGCTGACTTTTCCTCAATATGCTCCTGACGGCGCCTTTCGATGTTTTTGGAGCGCTGCATCATCTTAGCCGATTTGTGTCCTATATAGCCCCTATCCGGTCTCAGACCCGAGTTCAGAGTTCCCTTTTTGCTCTTTTCCACCTTGTCCGACCAGGCGCTCGCGCGTTTAGAGGCCTCTTCAAGACGGGATATCTCCTTTTTGTGCCTGGCGTTTTGGGCCATCTCAAGGTTGTCGCGGTTGTCCTTTTCGCGCTGCCAGGTGGAATAATTGCCCTTAAATACATCAATAGATTTTTTGTTTATGGCAAGTATGTGGTCTACCGAGGCGTCGAGAAAGGCTCTGTCATGGGATACAAGTATAAAACCTCGCTGGGAGGCCAGGTAGGCCGCGAGAGTCTTGCGTCCCTCGGCGTCAAGGTGGTTTGTCGGCTCGTCTATCAGCAGAAAGCTGTTTTCACGCAAAAACAGGGCGGCAAGAAGCACCTTTGTACCCTCGCCGTTTGAAAGAGTGGAGAATGGGCGGTCGAGGGCGGCGCTGTCCAGCTTCAGGCGCTGGGCTTCAATGGCTATCTGCCAGTCCTCGGCGTTGGAGCTTTTGCTTTTGATAATTTCCCTCGGCGTCATATCGGGGTCGACCTGATAGGGGAAATATTCAAAATCCATTTGGCTTTCGATTTGGCCGCTGTATTCAAGCTGTCCCATAAGGAGCTTTAAAAAGGTTGTCTTGCCTCTGCCGTTGCGTCCTGTAAAGCCGAGGCGCCAGGAGCTGTCGATTATAAATGAGACATTTTCAAAAATGTTGTCGTAGCTTCCTTCATAGGCAAATGTAAGGTTTTTGACATTTATGGCGGACATATTATATCACCTCCTGTCGGTAATAAAAAAAGAACTGTAAGCTATCTCACAGTTCGCTTGACCGCGGTA
>CANSNO010000039.1 GCA_947648385.1 uncultured Clostridia bacterium | reverse complement strand
TATCTTGGCTCCCCTGTGTAAGGGGAGCTGTCCACGAAGTGGACTGAGGGGTTGTAAGTCCATTATGTCCGCCTTGCGGCGGAAGAAGATCGTTCTTTTGTGAACACAAAAGAACCAAAAAGTTTTACTTTTTCTGAAAAAATGTAACAAAAAGCGTTTAAACCAGATACGCGCTTTTGAAAATTACACTGCCGACCTTATAGAAAAAGTCCCTGCAAAACCGCGCGTTGACAACAAAGGCGTCCCAGCCCAGCTTGACGGGGTTCCACTGGCCATAAAGCCAGCAGAGGCATATATAGTTGACTATCAAAAGCCCTGTCAGCACCCAAAACCATTTCTTTTTAAGTATGCTCATGGTCAATAACTCTCCCTGTCAATGCAATGCTCTTCCCAGCTTACACCCTTCGGCAGAGCATAAATCCTATGGTCATGGGGCGTACAATAATTCATAAAATAGGCTTCTTCCTCTGTCCAGTTGGTGCTGATACTGGCTGCTCCTTTAGTGAAAACAGGAAAATCCTCTACTAATATATGGTCTAGCTGCGGCACATCACATTCCGGGTGTTTTCTCAAATAATCACTGAATTGACGCCCGATAACTCTGCTTTTTAAGTTATATAATGTGTGTCCACGAAAGTTAATCGGAACAGATTTTAAGCCTCCCGGGCCGGGATATATTGCGTCCATATCCCAGACATTATAATCGGCAATGAGTATCAGTGTCATACAAGTTATGTATATCACCACAAGACAGACGGAAAATATCCGTCGCAAAGCCGTTTTAACATTATTGCTCATTTTGCCCCTCTCCTTCCGATAAGACTACAACACGCCTGTCATGGGGAACGCCATTCAAATATTCGGCCTCCTCCGCCGTCATGTCTATCCCCTGCAAATATGCTTTTTCTTTCGGCCATTCATCGTAAATAAAGAGTATCTCACCGTCTTCGCGGGAGATATAGGGCATAAGCTGTCTCGCGACAACCTCCTGCAAATTGTAAAGGGTTTGACTTTTTAATTTGTCCCTGACCGTTGCGCCGAGGTTGGCGTCATTTATAGCCGAAACAGTGTTGACATCGGCCAGCAAAACGGCCGAAGCTAACAAAACATACATTGCCGACCCGAAAGTACACAGCAAAATCTTTTTAAAACTCAAATCAGGCACCACTCAACACAATTTATTATAATACAGTAATATTATAAATAGCGGCGATATCATTGTCAACCGACCGAAACTATCCCTCTCTTGCTTATATCGTGCATACATGATAAAATCATTATAAACATTGTCCGCGTTTTCGGCCGAAAGTGGGTGAATGATATGATATACAGGCCGTTAGAGGCCGGCGAGATTGACCGCGCCCTCTTTTCCGCATTTATACGCCGTCAGGAGGTGGAGCTTTGCCGCCGCCGCGAGGGCAAAAAATGGGTGATAAAGCCCGATCCCTTTATCGACGACTGGACGGAAGAGGACTATCAAAGGATAATCTGTGATTTAAAAGCCCTCTGCCTTTCGGGCGGCTTTGTTTTCGGCGCTCTCGAGGGCGGAAAATTGAAGGGCTTTTCATCCGTAGCCCCCGAAAGGATAGGCACAAACAGAGAATATCTCGACCTGACCTATCTCCATGTCTCCGAGGATGTCCGCCGCCGCGGCGTCGGCAGGTGGTTATTTAACGCGGCGGCCGACTGGGCAAAAGCCCAAGGGGCCGAAAAGCTCTATATCTCGGCCCATTCGGCGGTGGAAAGCCAAGCCTTTTACAGCGCCATGGGATGCGTCGACGCCGCCGAATACCAGCAGAGCCATGTTGACGAGGAACCATTTGACTGCCAGCTTGAGTTTAAACTTTAAAACAAATGAAACGGAGAGATAGAAAATGAGCTATCAGCTTTCACCCACCGAGATAACATATCTGGCCTCACAATTCCCCTCGGCCAACCCTTTAAGCCCCTTTGTCAACAACAAAAAGGAGCCGAACGGGAGCGAGGAAGCCTCCCTTAAGGAAAAGGGCGTGCTTGACGGAAACGGCCATTTGACCGACGGGGCCTCCGCCCTGCTGTCCCCTCTGGCAAGTCCCGAGCGATGCGCCAGAGTGATAATCCAAAAGCCCTTCTGCCTGCTGGAAAAATATACATATCTGGCAGACGGAAAGCTGACGCTGGCCGAAAGCGACGGCACGGGTCTTGTCATCACCCCTCTTGAGGGAGACGGCCAGCAGATAATGGACGTTCTGGACGATTTTCTGCCCCACTCTACCATTAAAAACGCCGATTTTTCCCTGACTCTCCAGCCCAAGGACGCGCTGGCCCTGCTGGGGGCCATAGACCTCTGCCGCCTGCGCGTGCTGAGCGCCGTCTCAAGCGGCGAGGAGGTCTCCCTCTCCTTTACCCCCTCTGAGGTGGCCGACCTTCTGGCCTCCCAAAGCTTTGCCAACGGGCTGGCGCGCGGTCTGGCCGCCAACTGCGGCATGGAGCTTCCCGACTTCAGGGGCGACGACGGCTTCCTCGACGGTCTGAAAGAACAGGGCTCCGTCGTCAAAACAGAAAACGGCAGGCTTACCCTGGCCCCCGAATACCGCCTTTTCGCCACCTCCTTTATGATATATGATTCCCTTATACTGTTAGAGGCCTTCCAACTGGCCGACGAAAACAAGGTGGCCGCCTCCATGGATTTGATATTTGTCAGCGGAATGCACGATATTGCCGCTTTTTCGGCCGGCCCCGGCGGCTTTGAGATAACAAGCCTCAGCGGCGCCGACCTCCGCGCGCGCCTGAAGGCGACATTTGACTGTCCCTCGTTTGATTTATAGTGTATTTATCCTATCAAAAACACTATATATACGTGAAAAGCCCCTGTTACAGGGGCTTTTCTTTTTCTGCGTTTTATACAAAAATGGCGGTTATTCTATGTATAATTAAACGATATTAGCCGTGAAATCTTCCGAAATTTCAATGTTTCTTTTAACTAAATTGCACAATTTTCTGTCCTAATTTGCCCCACCCTGCCCTCTGCTTTTATATAATATGTCGAAAAAACTTCTTGTCTTTCGAGATTTTTTTCGTTATAATTCATATATACTATTTAACAAATTGTTAATAAAGGGGCGTGAGGAGCAAAACATCTATGTCATTAGGCACAAAAAAACATAAGAGAGGAAAAAACGCTATGAAAGAGTTTTTGAAGGACTGGAAAGTTCATGTTCTTGTCGGCGCCATGGTCATCGCCGCTGAGCTTATAGGTAAACACGCCTTTCAATTCGGCCCCGTTTCCTTTACGCTCTTCCCCATGCTGTACTGTATCTTTATGGGCATCTTATTTGCCGTGTTCAAGCTGATTCCCCGCTCCATGATGGAGACGGCTTCTCCCTACATCACAATTTCGGTGCTTATGCTGGGCGCCCGTTCGGCCGCCACCATAGGCCCCAACCTGGGACTTATCTTCTCCTCGGGCGCCGCTCTTGTTCTTCAGGAGCTGGGCAACCTTGGTACGATATTCTTCTCCATCCCTGTCGGCGTTCTTATCTTTAAGATGGGCCGCTCGGTCGTCGGCGCCGGCTTCTCCATTTCCCGTGAGGGCTCGCTGATAGTCATCGGCGATATGTACGGTCTTGACTCCGACGAAGGTCTCGGCGTCATGGGCGGCTATGTCGTCGGCACACTGTTCGGCACAATCATATGCGGCCTGTGCTCCTCCGGCCTCGCCTCCACAGGCTGGTTCCATCCCCACGCTCTGGCCATGGCCTGCGGCACCGGCTCGGCTTCCATGATGAGCGCCAACGTGGCTCCTCTGATGGATATGTGGCCCGAAATGGCCGACGAGATTTACGCTCTGGCCTATGCTTCGAATACTCTGTCCGGTATCGACGGACTTTATATGAACCTGCTGCTGGCCATTCCTTTGGCGAACGGCCTTTACAAACTCATGTGGAAGCTCAGAGGCCAGAAGCCGCCTGAGAGCCACAAGCAGGAAGTCGATCAGGTCGACATAATCGAGTACTAATAGGAGGTAGAAACAATGAAAACTGCTTGGTATGAAAACATATGGGTCGTAAGACTTAAAGTTCTCTTCGTTTCGGCCTTCTTTGCCGCCTTCGGCAACTGGATATTCACGACAAAATCGGGCAACCCCGTCACACCGGGCGAGGCCGCCCTGCCTCTGGTCGTCATGGTCGGTCTTGTTCTGACCGCCATGGTCATCCAGATGCTCTTTGAAAAGATTCCCCACTGGCCCAAGCTGCCTACAGCTCTTTATCTGACGCTGATGAACACATATCTCGGCAGCCCCATCTCCCCCGTGGCCGACTGGATCGTCGCCAACATCTCCAAGATACAGCTGATGGCCCTTTGTACTCCTATTTTGGCTTACGCCGGTATCGCCATAGGCAAGGACCTTGACGAGTTCCGTAAGCAGGGTGTTTCTATTATCATAGTTTCCATCCTGACATTTATCGGCACATTTATCGGCTCGGCTGTTATCGCTCAGATCGTTCTGTCGGCAACAGGCGCTATCTAAAGTATAATAAAAAGCCGCCCCTTAAAGGGGCGGTTTTTTTGCTTTTTGTTACTTTTTCTCAGAACAGTAACAAAAAGCATTTTTAAAGCAAAAAGCTTTTTATGGCTCCGCCGTCAGCCAGTCCCTTTCTGTAAAGTCTCATAAGGCCGTCCTTATCCCTTTTTGTGGTGTCTATGCCGCAGGTATCGTTTGGCGCCACGATAAGCACCTTGCCCTGTTTTTCCAGCTCGAAAGCCCAATCGACGGCCTCGTTATACCTCTTTGCCCTCAAATGCAGGCAATGGGCCGCCATGGGATATTTTTTGTGCAGAATCCTCGCCAGCGCGTCGTCCTTTGTTGTGACGCGGCGGACGTTTTTCGGCTTGGTAAGTATCAGCACCACCCTGTCGCACCCAAGCTCAAAGGCCTTTTTGAGGGGCACGGGGTCGGCCAGCCCTCCGTCAAAATAATTGACGCCGCCTATCTCATAGGGCGCGCAGACGACGGGAATGGCCGACGAGGCCATAAGAGGGGAATAGTTGTCTCTCGGCAGGTCGGCCTTTGTAAAGTACTTTGCCTTGCCTGTCTCGGCCTCGGCCGCCACAATGACAAAATCGGCCGGATTTGCCATCATGGCATCATAATCGAGGGGGTTTTCCCCATCCGAACGGCTCAGGTCGTGATAGACATAATCCAGGTCGAAAAAGGAGCCTTTTCTCAAAAAGTTTCCGGCCCCCATATACTCCCTGCGGAAGGAATACTCGTAATAAAATTTAAAGCTTCGCCCCTTCTGCCCCGCCAGAAAGGACGACAAATTCGCACTTCCGGCCGACACGCCTATGCAGCAGTCAAAGGCGACGCCGTCGCGCAGACAGCGGTCGAAAACTCCCGTGCCGTAAACGCCGCGCAGGCCGCCGCCCACATCTATAACGCCTGTTTTCATCCTTGCTCACTCCATTATATAACATAATCTGATTATTCTTCTGTGGGACAATTATACCCCTTTTTCTCATTCTTGTCCTATAAGAAATTATTAAATTTAAGTGAAAGAATAATATATCTAAAAGGCCCGAAGTTGTACAAACACGGCTTTTGCTGTATAATAGACACATAAATATCAGGAGAAAAAGCCATGGATAAAAAAGACGAGATAATCATACAGCAGCTTGAGTTGATTCAGACAATGACCGAAAACAACTTCCGCCGTATGTCCGACGACCTGTGGGGAAGGCCGAAGGATAAAAAAGCAAATACGAACAGTAATAAAGGCTCTGAAAACAACTCAAAAGAATCAAACTCCGCCCCCGAGGAAGCTCCCACCGATGTCGAACCTCCCGTTCCCATCGAGGAGTTAAAGGCCGAGCTGGAGGGCTATATCGGTCTGGGCGCCGTCAAGCAAGAGGTGGAAAACCTCATCAACATGGTGACCGTCCACAATATGCGAAAAGAACACGGTCTGCCCACCGTTGACCTGTCCCTCCACATGGTTTTTTCGGGCAACCCCGGCACGGGCAAAACCATGATAGCCAGACTCATGGCCAAAATATACCACTCCCTCGGCATACTCTCCAAGGGACACCTGACCGAGGTCGACCGCAGCGGCCTTGTTGCCGGATATGTGGGCCAGACGGCCATAAAAACATCAAAGGTCATCGAAAAGGCCAAGGGAGGGGTTCTGTTCATCGACGAGGCCTATGCCCTGACGGACAAGGGCGGCAACGATTTCGGCGGCGAGGCCATCGACACCCTTTTAAAGGCAATGGAGGACAACCGCCGCGACCTTGTGGTCATCGTGGCCGGTTATGACGGCCTGATGGACGATTTTATAAACTCCAACCCGGGGCTTCAGTCGCGTTTCAACCGTTTTCTCCACTTTGACGATTATTCCGTCGATGAGATGACCGAGATATTCAAAATGCGCTGTGACGGCGGAAAATACCAGCCGACCGAGGAGGCTTTGACGGAGGTCCGCGCCCTTATCGAAAGTGAAAGTCAAAACGACCCCATCGGCTTCGGCAATGCCCGAGGGGTCAGGAACATATTCGAGCGTATACTTGTCCGTCAGGCCAACAGGCTGGCGGCCATGGATAACGTGACGGCAGAACAGCTGGCCGAGATACTGCCCGAGGACGTAAAGGCGGCTTCGGATATATAAGTCCATGGCGCCCTTTAAACAAGGGAAGCCTGATTAAAACCAAAAAACATAAGGAGGAAACATTATGAAGGTTCTAATGCTCAACGGAAGCCCCAGAGGAGAGGGCTGCACCTACACTGCCCTTAAAGAGATAGAGGGAGTTCTCAAGGCTCAGGGCGTCGAAACGGAAATAGTAAACATCGGCAAAAACCCCGTGACGGGCTGTATCGGGTGCGCGGCCTGCAAAAAAACAGGGAAATGCGTTTTCGGCGACAAGGACGGCGTAAACGAATTTGCGGAAAAGGCAAAGGAGGCCGACGGCTTCATCTTCGGCGCGCCCGTTCACTACGCCTCGGCCGGAGCCGCCGCCTGCGCTTTTCTCGACAGAGCCTTCTACAGCGCCGCCGCGGCCTTTAAGGGCAAGCCGGGCGCCGCTGTCGTCAGCTGCCGCAGAGCAGGCTCGACAGCCGCGCTGGACAGGCTGAACAAGTATTTCACCATAAATCAGATGCCTATAGTCTCCTCTACATACTGGAACATGGTCCACGGCAACACCCCCGAGGAGGTCAGACAGGACCTGGAGGGTATGCAGGTCATGCGCTGTCTGGGCCACAACATGGCGTGGCTTTTAAAGTGCATCGAGGCCGGCAAGAAGGCCGGCATAGTCAGCACCTTTGACGAAAAGCGCGTAAGCACCAACTTTATAAAATAACCAATCTTTCCGGCAAAATCTATTTAATAAAAATGACCCCATTAAAAAACCTTTTTTGTGGAGGGAGAGAAAAGGCAAGCGGGTAAATCCGCTTGCCTTTTTCAGTTGCGAAAACGCCTTAAGGGCATCCATCTTAAATCAATCTGACGGAAGGACGCCTAACGACTGCAAAGCTTGTATTGCCGACTCATAATCATTACAATTTGAAACAATACAATAGCCTGTAGTAGTGTCCCATGCTCCCCAGTCGCCGAAAGATTTCCAAGAGGCAGACTCAAAAGGTGCATTGCCCGAATAGACTAATATGGCAAAGTCCGAAAAGAACTCATTTGATACCAAAGAACCTAAAGAGAACTCATCTGTGCTTCTGTCGATCCGCTTATAGTACATCGGAGCGCCCTCTTTTGATATCGTCACTTTGACATGTCCATTTGACGTATCCGGAAAAGTGGACGCCGTTATTCTGCCGTCAAAATAGCTATCTCCAAACAGCCCAAAGTGGTATTTACCACTTATCTCCAATACAGATTTTTGGCTGTATGAGGGATCGTCTATTTTGATCTCGATACAGTCGACCTGTTTGCTGACCGTAATGGGAAAAAACAAGAGCGCCGCCGCGCTGAAAAGGGCGGCGATCAACAGGTACTTCATTCCCCGTTTGAAAAATGATTTTGAGGGTTTTTTCACAACATCATATTCCTATTAAAATAAAACATAATGAAATCTTCTTTTTATTATACTTTATCATGCTATCGCAACGCTGTCAAGCAAAAATATCTGTTGACAGCAGCATAATGTCATGCAATAAAAAAGGCAGACGCCAAAACGTCTGCCTTTAAAATTATTATTCCTTAGTCCTCGGGTGCCAGGGGCATCCAATACTTCTCCATGATGGTGTCGACGTCGTCGGTCGTCGTCATCAGGCCGTAATCCAGATAGTCCTGAGCTATCATCCTGAGCTGCTCCTCGGCAAAGGAATCGTCGGGGCCGTACTCCTGAATGATGTTCTGGTTGATGTTCATTTCCCTGTCGCCGCTGTTGAGGTTATGCTCCAGCAGGAAATCGGTGGCCTCTTCGGGGTTCTCGGCTATCCATGTATGGGCCTTCTTGACGGCCTGAACCATTTTCTTGGCGTGGATGGGATTCTCCCTGACAAATGTGCCGTTCATTGTGATGACACAGCAGAGCTGTCCCAGATCCTCGTCCAGCATGGAGCGGATGGGGCGCAGAATGCCGTCCCTGACAAGAGCCCACGCGTATGTATCGGACAGCAGGGCAGCCGAGATCTCGCCGTTCTGCATGGCGGGGATGCAGGCGTCGGTCTCAACGGGGGTCAGCTCAACATCGGTCAGGGGGTTGATGCCGTCGGCGATAAAGAGACGGGCCGTGATGTTATAGTCGCTCTTGCCGATGCCGTTGGGCGTGGAGACCTTTGTGCCCTTCAGGTCTTCCAGCGTCTGATAGGGGCTGTCGGCCAGAACGAAGAGGGTCTTGCAGCCGCTGTGAGCGCCGCCGACAAAGACCAGGTCAACGCCGTTTGTGGCCGGAACGAACTGCTTGGCGATATGGCCGACATTTATCTCGACCTGACGTGTGCCGAGGGCCTCGACGTCGGATTCGGCCTTGACGCCCTTGACGTTCAGGCCAAGCTCCTCATAATATCCCTTCAGCTCGGCCAGAGCCGGGCCGCAGGTGCAGCCGGAACCCATCATATAATGCAGCTCGGTGCCGTAGGCCGGCTCGAGCTTCATGGCTTCCTCTTCGGAAAGCTCTTCATTGTTGTTGTTCTCGACCTGCTGCTCCTCATTGTCCTTGTTGCCCTCGTCCTTATTGCCGCAGGCGGCAAAGGAGAAAGCCATGGCCAGACAAAGCAGAAGGCAGAGAAGTCGCTTCATGTTCTTCATTTCCTGTCTCCTTACAATTGGTTTTTTATTCCTTAGCGCCGTAGTCCAGCATATCAAGTATCTGATTGCGGTACTCGACGAATTGGGAACTGCTTCGGTTGCGGGGATAATCCAGTTCTATGGGTATCTCCGCCTTGACGCGGCCGGGATGGGCGTCCATAACGACCACCTTTGTGCCCATATAAATGGCCTCGTCCACGTCGTGTGTCACCATGACGACAAGCTGGCGGTTCTCCCTCCACATGGAGAGTATCTCGTCCTGCATATTCATGCGAGTAAAGGCGTCGAGGGCGCCAAGAGGCTCGTCCAGCAGAAGTATCTCGGGACTGCATATCAGCGTTCGGGCCAAAGCCACGCGCTGGGCCATGCCGCCCGAAAGCTGCGCCGGATAGTCGCGGCGGAAGTTTTCAAGGCCTATGACCTTGAGTATGCGCTCGACCTTATCCTTATTTTCGCCGTAGTTGTTCCTCATGCGGAAGCTGAAGGAAAGGTTCTGCTCCACCGTCTGCCAGGGGAAAAGGGTGGGCTGCTGAAAGACCATGCCTCTGTCGGGTGAAGGCCCCTCTATCTTCTTGCCGTTGACGGTCAACTGTCCGTAGGTGGGGGTGATAAGCCCGGCGATAAGGCGCAGCATGGTGGACTTGCCGCAACCGGAGGTGCCGACAAGGCTTATGAACTCCCCCTGATGAAGCTCGAGGTTTATATTCTCAAGGGCGTTTGTTATGTCGTTTGTCTCGACACGGGCAAAGCTCTTTGAAACGCCGTCTATCTTTAAAACAAGTGCTTCTGCCATATTACTTTACTCCGTTCTGCCAGCGAAGGGCGTGTTTTTTGACGGCGTTAAGGGCGTTTGTCACCGCGTTGAATATGACGACAAGCACAACGAGGGCGGCAAACATCCTGTTGTAGAGGGCCCAGGACTTGGCCCATGTCATATACCAGCCGAGGCCGGCCTCGACGCCCATCATTTCGGCCACCATAAGGGAGATACAGGCCGAACTCATGCCCTGTGTCATGCCCTGAAGTATGTTGGGCATGGCCGAGGGAATTGCCACGCGGAATACAAGCTGATGACCCTTGGCCCCCAGTATTCTGGCGGCGTCAAAAAGGCTGCGGTCGACGTTCTGTATGCCCGTTCGGGATGCCAGAGTGACGGCAAACCACGTTCCGAGGGAGATTATAAACAGCGCCCCGGCGTGGAGGTTGGGCACGATTATCATTATCAAAGGCATCCACGTGGCCGTGGGTATGGGGCCGAGAACCTTGACAATGGGGTTTATCCAATAATTGACCCTTTCGCTGTAGCCGCAGGCGATGCCTGTCAGCAGGCCGGCCGCCACACCGATGAAATATCCCTTAAAGAGCAGTTCAAGGGAATAATAGCAGCTCTTGAGCAGGTTGGGCCAATCGCCTATGGCGGCGTTTATTATATCGTTGACCCAGGGGATAAAGGGATAGAGCAGCTTGCCCGATTTCAGCGTCAGCAGGTCAAGAGCCGAAAGGGCAAGAAAAAGCACGCTGTAAAGGGGGGCTTTATGCACCGCGTTCCAATAATATTTTTTCTGCCCCATACGGTACCTGACAAGGGCGTGGAGCCAGAAAAATAAATATATCGCCGCCGGCACGGCAAGGAAGATAAGATATCTCTCGGGATTGACATTCGACGAGACAAATCGCTCAAAATTGGGCACATATATGTATTCGGCCGCGGCCAGAGCGGCGGCCAGCATGGGACATACGGAAATAAAGAAATCCAGCGCCCTGCGGGCCGGGGACTTTTCCTTCTGTTCCAGCTCGGCCAGCATATCACGGGTCAGCTTCTTTGCTGATTTGGCGTCTTCCACCAATATGCCCTCCTTATTGCGTTCCTCTGTATTCATGGCTGATCTCTCCTGTCATATTCAAGGACAGAGCATTTCTTGTCCCTTTGTTATTTAAACATCAGCGCCCCGATATGTCCAATACTTTTTTCAAATCGGCTTTTATACATCAATAGATTTTTCCAATAAAAAAAGCCGCCCTTTGGGCGGCTTTTTTCTGTCCGTTATGTCATTGCATTCTTGGCTCCCCTGTGTAAAGGAAAGAACCAAAAAGCATTACTGCGCCGTGGCGACAGCCTCATTGAGCGCGTTGGCGATGGCCTCGGCGTCCAGCTTGTTTATAAGCAGAAATCTTCCGTCAAACTCCGAAAGATAAAAGCTGCTGTCATATTCCCAAAGCCTGAGGGTCATCTGCCTGTTTGTCGCGGTGTTTCGCTCAAAGGTCATCTCTATATAGGGCTGGGCCTCCGAGCGGCCGACGGGAGCCACCCCCTCGGCCTTTACTCCCCTCATGGTGTTGAAGAGCTTATCCATGGCCTGACCGTCAAGGGCTTTGCCGTTAAATGTATAGCTGTCGGCGCTTGTCTCCTTGCCGTCGTCGCCGACCGATATCTCATGCTCGCCCTTTATGACATACCTGTTCTCGCCCACCACAGCCGTCATCGTGTCAATGGTGGAGGGAGACATCTTGAAAAGGTCGAGAGGGGCATATTTGTCATAGCTGAAAAGGAAGAAATCATATGCGTTGGCCATCTGCCCTATGACGTCCGAGCCGTCGACCCTGCCGTAGCACTTGCCGTCCTGACCTTTGCCGAGGTAAAAGCTCTTGGTGACATTCTCCATATTGCCGTCGGTATAGCTGACGGTGACGGTGATATATCCGCTTTCAAGGCCGTATTGGGCCAGAACTTCGGGGGCGCTGCTCCAGGCGACGCCGGTCATCATGCCGAGGGAGGAATAGACGTTGAGCAGGTTGGTCATCTCCTCGTCGTCAAGTGGCAGCATATCGCCGCCCGATTTCAAAAACCACCTGTAATCACTGCTGTAGCAGCCCTCATATCCGTCGGCCATATATACGACCTCATAAGCGTTGCCGTTATACTCCACGGTAAAGGCCGATGTGTTCGAGGGGCTGACCGAGGGGAACCTGGGCAGCTTCAAAAGGGACTCGACCGTCGGGTGGTTCTGGAAGGAGCGTCCCACAAGGGTGGGCACGGTGTATATCTCGTCGGTGCCCTCCACGTTGAAATAGAACTTGGCCGACACCTCGTGCTTGTCACCTATATTATATGTATAGCTCTCGCCCTTGGAATCG
Organism: uncultured Clostridia bacterium; assembly: GCA_947648385.1. Taxonomy (GTDB): domain Bacteria; phylum Bacillota; class Clostridia; order Oscillospirales; family Butyricicoccaceae; genus RGIG1902. Next base: position 3,987 of record CANSNO010000039.1, on the reverse strand, counting down.
GTCAGGGTCACGCGGACAAAGGCCGGGTCGAGACCGTATTCGGAAAAGGATTCCCTGCCCGTCTCCAGCTTTCTGTCGGAGGTGACGTTGCAGAGGGAGGAGACCATCTCCTCCATGACATCCTGGTCAAGGGGCATTTCAGTGTTGTCGGCCAACTGCCAGCCGTAGGCCGAATACTTGAAATTAAAATCCTGTCCGCCCATGGTATAGCTGAGGCCCATTACGGTCGTCTGGTCGATATCGCTGAGGACGAACTGTCCCCCCGAGGCCGAAAGGTCTGGCTCCTCCTCGGGGCCGGTCATCAGCGTGACGGCGGCGTATATTCCGCCCAGAACCAATACGGCGGCCAGCATTATTATCAGCGTTTTGTTGCGCGGCATATCACTTTCTCCTTCTGGAAATGGTCACATAGGCTCCGACGGCCAGAATGGCAAGGGGCAGAGCCAGCACGATGACGGCGCTGATGATATTGTAATCCTTGCCGGGTATCATCAGTGTCTCGGCGTCGACCGGCTTGGCGTGTATCGTCATGCTCTGCTCGTGCTGACACATCCAGCCGAGGGTGGAAAGCACAAGGTTGCTGTTGCCCGAATAGACGGCCGAATCAATGGTGTCGTCCAGCATGAGAGCCGAGGTATAGACGGCCAGATGGGTCGTGCCGCCGGGAACCTCCTCGGTGACGACCGTGCCGACGCTGAAGGGGCCGTCCACGTCTCCCGTCTCCTTTTCGGCCGTTGTTATATCGTGGTCAAGGCGCTTGAGGTAAGACTGACCCGTCGTCGTCAGTATGCTCTTTATCTCAAGGGTGCCGCGGTGGGAATCGGTCTCGACCACGCCCTGAGCCGTCGGCAAAAGGGCGTGACGGTTTGCCTCCAGCATAGAGGCCGTTATATCGTGGGAAGAGATGTTGGGCAGCAGATACTGGAAATATCCGGCCGCCAGATAATTGGAGCTTCCCTGCTCGAATATCATGCCCCTTTCAAGCCTGAGGCCATAGGCGGCCAGAAGGGCGTCGAAATTGGGCAGCTCATTATTGGTCACTCCGGCAAAATAGAGCAGGCTTCCGCCGCCCGACAGATAATCCAGGATAATATCCCTCTCGCCGTCGGTCAAATCCTGACGGGGCGAGACGACAATAAGGGCGTCACAGTCCTCGGGGATGCTCCGGCTGGTCAGCAGGCTGAGGGAAGATATGGTGTAGTTGTCTTTTGTTATCATGGAGGTCATGTTGGCGCTCAACGGGCTTTCGCCGTGACCGTCAAGGGTGTATACGACGGGCAGGTCGTCGGAGGCCACATAGGAGAGGGCCGAGGTGATGGCGCCCTCGCCGTCAAAGGTCATGCTGGCCTGGCCCGTTGTGTAGTAATTGGAATAGTCGGCCACATATATGGCGCTGTTGTCGACCACCCTGAAGCGGCGCGCGCTTTCGACGATGACCGAGTTTTCGCTCGGCGCCGCCGTCTGGTATTTCTGATAGAAGGTGGGGTAAAGGACGGGGTCGATATACTCGACGGTTATCTTGTCCCCTGCCTCCTCATAGCGGTCGAGAAGGCTGACTATCTGGGCGTTCTCGTTGCCCGTCTCGGCGATAAGGTAAATGGTGACAGGTTCGGTCATGGCCGAGATTATCTCCTCCGACTGCTCCGAGAGGGTGAAGTACCCCGCGGCGCTCAAATCGAACTTTGTCACCTTGTTGGGCAGCTTGTCGGCTATCAGGTTGACAAACACGGCAATCAGTATGGCGGCCGCCACCATTATAAGCTGGCTGCCGCCCAGCTTTGCGGAATCGGACTCAAAGGAGCCTTTGTTCTTATCATTCATTTTTTAAAACCTCCTTTAAGACCAGCGGCGTTTTTCGATGACCTGAACCGTGAAATAGAGGAAAAGCAGTATAAAGGTGGCAAAATAAAGCACGGTGTTCAGGTCAAATATGCCGTAGACAAAATAGCTGAAGCGCGAGAATATGGAAAGGCTGTTCATGGCGCGGTTGAGCGCGCCCTCGAGCCACGGGCTTTTAAAATAGTATATCAGCCCCAGCGCGACAATGCACGCGCCGCCGAAGCCTCCGGCGGCCGCCGTATTGCCCGTGGCGGAGAATATCACATAGGCCGCCGCCACAGCCAGAAGGCTGAAGCCCGCGAAGGATGTAAAGGCCGAGGCCGAGACCATGTTGGCCAGACTGGGCATCAGATAACACAGCACAAGGGCGCCGAAGCACATGACGGCGGCAACCATCTGGTTGTCGGTCAACGCCGAAAGGAATATGCCGATGGCGATGCAGGCGCCGCCCATCAGCAGAAAGCCGAATATGCCGGCGTAGGCCGATTTCAGGTTGACCTCGCCGTAGCGCGAAAGTATCAGCGGATAGGCGCAGCTGACGGCCAGAGGCAGGGCGAAAACCGTCAGGCTTGCCAGAAACTTGCCCCATATGACCCCCCATGTGGATACGGGAGAGGAATATAGAAGCTGGTCGGTGCGCTGGCGGCGCTCCTCCGATATGGCGCGCATGGTCAGCATGGGTATCAGCAAAAGGAATACAAAGCGGCAGGAATCAAGGGCGTATTCAAAATTGGGATATGACTGGCTCAGGTTGACGGCAAAGGTGTAAATGCCTATGACGATGAGCGCGAAAGCGGCAAAGACATATCCCATCATGCCGTTGAAATAGCCCCTCAGCTCTTTTTTATATATTACCTTCATTTTCGTCCTCTCCTTCCCCGTCCACATCCTCGGCGGCCTTCTGCTCGGTCAGCTCGAGGAAGATGTCCTCAAGGCTGAGCCTCGCCTCGCGCATCGAGATTATAAGGGCGTTTTCGGCTCCCAGAGCCTTTGAAACCTCACGTCTCAAATCGAGGTCATAGGGATATGTCACCGTCAGCTCGGCGCATCCGGCGTCGCTGTCGGAGGCCTTTGACGTCACCGACTGCACGCCCTCCACGGCTCTGACGGCCTCGGCCAGTTCGTCGGCGTCACCCTCGGCGGTTATGTCAAGGGTGATGTCGTTCAGTGTGGCGCGGCTGAGGCCCTCAGGCGTGTCGCAGGCCACCAGCTTGCCGCGGCGGATTATCATTATCTTGTCGCAGACCGAGCTTATCTCCGACAGTATGTGGCTCGAAAGGATGACCGTGTGCTCGCCGCCCAGCTCCCTTATAAGCTCGCGTATCTCGATTATCTGCTTGGGGTCGAGGCCGACGGTCGGCTCGTCCAGTATTATCAGCTTGGGTTTTCCCAGTATGGCCTGGGCTATGCCCACCCTCTGGCGGTAGCCCTTTGACAGGTGGCGTATAAGCCTGTCGAGATGGTCCTCAATTTTTGTCATGGCGGCCACGCGGTCTATCTCGCTTTTGACCTCGTCTCCCTTGATGCCCTTGAGGCCGCAGACAAAGGCCAGATATTCCCTCGGGGTCATGTCGGGATATACCGGCGGCAATTCGGGCAGGTAGCCGATGCAGGCCTTGGCCTCCTTGGGCTGGCGCAGGATGTCAAAGCCGTTTATCGTCACGGTTCCCGATGTGGCGGCCAGACAGCCCGTCATAATGTTCATGGTCGTCGATTTTCCGGCGCCGTTGGGGCCGAGAAAGCCATAGACCTGTCCGTCCTCGACCGTGATGGAAAGGTCGTCGACGGCCTTATGTCCGTCATATACCTTGGTCAGGTTCTTTATTTCAACCAAGCTCGTCTCCTCCTTATGTAAAATAAGCTTTTTTCTTTTCCTATGGAATTATAAAACAAAATCGGGCCGTCTTCAAGAAGGTGACCCGATTTTTTAAATTGCGTTCATATTTATAGTCTCTTTTGTGCAAAGGCAAGCCCTTGCCTCCCTTGTGTAAAGGGAGGTGACCAAATCCGAAGGATTTTGTCGGGGGATTGTTCTTTTTCTTGGAAGCTATAATAATTTATTTTGCTCGCACCAACAGTTCGTTACTTTTCGTAGTCGAAAAGTAACCAAAAGACTTTTCTTTTTCGTGAAAAAGAAACAAAAAGCAA
>CANSNO010000038.1 GCA_947648385.1 uncultured Clostridia bacterium | reverse complement strand
CACCACCGTTCTCTTTGACAACCGCTATGAGCTGCTCCACGACCGCATCGACATCCGGGCGGTGAGCCCCATGACAGAGAAGGAGTACCAGGTGGGCGGCTCCTCGGCCCTGTTGGACGCCATCGGGCGGACCATCCAAAAGCTGGCCAGCGTCCAGCGGAACACGGCAGAGGAGTACCGGGCCGACAAGGTGATGTTCGTGATCATCACCGACGGGGCGGAGAACGCCAGCCGGGAGTACTCCTCCCAGGAGGTCAAGGCCATGATCGAGCATGAAAAGGAGAAGTACGGCTGGGAGTTCGTGTTCCTGGGGGCCAACATCGACGCCGTGGAGACAGCGGGCCGGTTCGGGATCGCCCCCGACCGGGCGGTGGACTATGTGCCGGATGGAGCCGGGACCGAGCTGAACTTCCGGGCTATGTCCGAGACCGTGGCCTGTTTCCGGGTCACCGGTGCGGTTCCTGCCGCGCCCATGGAGGCCATCCGCAAGGATATGAAGAAAAGGGGTTGGCGCAAATGATAGGGGCCATCGTTGGGGACATCGTCGGTTCGGTCTATGAGTGGAACAATATTAAGAGCAAAGAGTTCCCGCTCTTTCAGGACAAGTGCTTTTTCACCGACGATACGGTCATGACCATCGCTGTGACCGAGGGCCTGATGAACGGTGGGACGAAGGACGACTTCATCGACGCCATGAAAAAGTACGGCAGGATGTACCCCAATGCCGGCTACGGCGGGCGCTTTGGAAGCTGGCTCTTGTCTGACAGCCGGGAGCCTTACCACTCCTGGGGTAACGGCTCAGCCATGTGGGTTTCCCCCTGCGGCTGGGCGATGGATTGCGGGTTCACGGCGAGAACCGGTATGCGGCCGTCTAACGGCAGGCAGTGGGCAAGGCTCTCCGCAGCGGTTACGCACGACCACCCGGAAGGTATCAAGGGCGCAATGGCGGTGGCCGATGCTATTTTCATGTGCCGCTACTACTTCGGCGGTTATTGTGGCGACTACGAGAAGCCCATCGACGATGACCCGGAGGAGTGCAAGCGCAGGATGAAAGAACATATCGAAGCCGAGTACGGCTACGACCTATCCAAATCTCTTGACGAAATCAGACCTACCTACCGCTTCAACGAAACCTGTCAGGAGACTGTGCCACAGGCAATCGTCGCCTTTCTGGAGAGTACAGACTTTGAGGATGCTATCCGCAACGCCATCTCCCTGGGCGGCGACAGTGATACCCTTGCCGCCATTACCGGCAGCATCGCGGAGGCGGCCTACGGCGTGCCTCAGTGGATGAAGGACAAGGCGTGGGAGTATCTGGACGAGCCGCTGTGGGATGTGCTGCGGAGATGGAGAAAGGAGCTTTCCCAGCGGAGCATACATTAAATGGGAGGCGACTCACCATCTGCGTCGCTGAAGACAAGGAAAAAACAGGGCTGACCGAAGTCAGCCCTGTTTTTTCTTATCCCGGTACTTTGCCCGTAGGCTCATGTGGCCCTCCGGTGCCTGCTCCTGAAGCTGCTGCGCAGTGCGGACTTCCCACTCCGGCTTTTCTGCGCCGAGATTAAGAATATTCATTCCAGACGGGAAATAAAAGTCAGCATCAAAATCCGGATCACCGGCCACGAGCTTCTGCCATTCGCTTGTCTCGGGAAGGAGCTTGCACTCCTCCACATCATAGCTGTGCAGTTCATGCATGATGTCGATGGTGCGCAGGAACTCCTCTGCAGATATCTTTCCCTTGATATAGTCAAGGCGTGTCCGGCTGGCAAGCTCGCTCCACTCGGCGTACTGATCTCCGTCGAATTGGATCATCTGCGATTTCCGATCCGGCCTGGCATTATCATACCGCACCGCCCGAGCCTGCATTCGGTCACGAAGTCTGCGGTAAATGAGAGTAATGTTATTCGGCGCCTTTTTCTCGCGGCGCATCAGGTTGGCGCCCCGCTGCTTGCAGCTCTGCCCATCGTAGACCCGGTCACAATACCGGGTCACTTTTTTTGTCGGCGAGACGAAGTATTCCCAGCAATGCTCGCAGTGGGTAATGCGTTGCTTGCTCTGCCGGAAATACAGCATAAGCTCCAGCATCCGAAGTCCGTAGGGAGAAACTGTTCGGAAGGTCAGGGGTACTCCGCTTGGGATGCCCTTGTCAGGCGGTGTGCAGACCTGCGCAATGTCGGGATACACGCGGCGTAGCTTTTCAAGCTGCGCCGCTGGCTCGGCGATCTCCGCATCGTCAAATGCCATCTCATAAATATTGCGCAGGCGGGTTTGCAGTTTGATGGGGGCCTCCAAAGCTTGAATAAGCGCCTGCCCTGCGCGGAGCAGGAAGGATGCGGAGCCGTCATCCTCCATCCGCAGGCAGCGGTCAAGCTGCCAGCCAAGCGCAAACATACTGATGGGATCGCGCTCCGAGAGCATGGAGGGCAGCAGCAATGCCTCGCCGGCCAGATCCTCCAGCTCTGCCATGGGGATATCCAGCTTGGGTTCAAACAGTGGGTGCTCATCTCGGAGCCGCCGGACCTCCTGACGGTAGTCCGTATAGTCTATGGAAACAGCGTCCAACAGATCCTTTGCCGGTGTGGCTGCGGGAAGCTGCACCGATCCCGCTCCATCTGCCAGAAGCACAGAAAATTGGATGCCGTCGTCGGAATGCAGATAGATGCCAGGCTCAATGGTATTCACAGGCAGTCCTCCTTCCCCGAAAAGATCACTTCATGATGTATTCACTCACAACTGTATATTACCATAAAAGTGCCGATGGCGGTAGAGGCAAACCAAAATCGGATGACGGAACCTTGACAACTGAATACCCACCATCGGAGAGAATACACCTCTGGGGGAAGTGTGCCGGGACTTCGTAACACGAAAGAGCACACCAACAGAGGGAAGACGCTGCAGTGAAAACCTGGGGTAGGAATCGGTACGGTGCGTGGTCAACAAAATTTTTGAAAGAAGGGATCATATGAAAGAATCTGAATTCAAGTCCTACGATGACCTGCCGCTGTTTCTAAGCGCGAAGCAGGTGGCGCAGACCCTGGGCGTCTCCATCTCCAGCGCCTACGAGTTGATGGCAGAAAAAGATTTCCCCGCGCTGCACATCGGCAGCCGCATCGTGGTACCGAAGGACAAGCTCCGTCAGTGGGCGGAGCGGCAGACAGGGGGGTGAGGTTTGATGTACCAGCGCTGGTCCAAACGCGATCCGGTGAAGTACTACTTCATGGTGCCCAATGAGATTTATAACCTCGGACTGAATTCCAGTGAGATCTCTATTTATGGCTACCTGCTTCGATGCGAGGATCGGAAGACCTACCAGTGCCATCCCAGCTACCGCACCATCGGCAGTGCGGTCGCTCTGAGTGAGAACACCGTGCGAAAATATGTAAGCAGTCTGGAGGAGAAGGGACTTATCTACACCGAGCCGAGTACGATCACCACGTGGGATGGCAGGATACGAAACGGCAGTCTGATCTATACCATCCGCCCGGTGCAGGAGGCGGTGGAGCTGTATCATCAGCGGCAGCTTATGCACGCCGCGGAGGAAACAGAGAAGGCGCGAATAAGAAAGCGTCTGGAACAGGAAAAACTTGAAGAAGCGAAAGGAAGAATTGCATGACCGAAATGACCAATCAACTTTTTTATGAAGACCCTCTCATGACGGCGCGTCGATTTGCAGACACCCGCCGATATGTTGTTTATAGATGGAACGCAACGCACGCAGAGCCGATCGACGAAGCGCAAGTGGAGCTCTTTCTTACCAACGAGCATTACGGAAGCCTGACCGAGGAGCAGAAGGAGTTTACCCGAGACTGCCGCGATAAGATGGTAGGCGTGTACAATGACACCTTGTTCCGCATGTTGCAGTATCAGGAAATGCTGCGCTGGGGTATGGTCAGTGACCTGACAAGTTTCTGCCGGGTCTTCCTCCCGGACAGTCCCGCCAAATGCGCATGATTGTTGCCGATTTGCAGCCGACGAAGAAGAGCAGGAGAAAGGAGCGACGCTCTTCCGGCGCCACTCCGCTCACAAATGCCCGCAGTGCGGGCATTTCCGGGCTTTTGAAGGAACGCTTTTCCCGACGGAAAAACAGGCGTGTGACGCTATTATCCGAGATAAGACCGAAAAAGCCCATCAATCAAGGCGTTTCAATGACGCTATTTCAATTTTGGAGGGGATTTTATGAGTGATAAGACCAGACATACGGTATGGCTGCCGGAGGATATCTGGGACAAGGTGGAGAGCCATTACCAGGAGGACAACTGCTCCACCAAAAACGAGTACATCGAAAAAGCGATCCGGTTTTACACCGGCTATCTCAATGCACAGAGTGCAAACGACTATCTCCCGCGCCTGCTCAGTCAAATGCTGGAGGCCAAGCTGGACGGGCTCGGTGACCGGATTGGGCGGCTGCTGTTCAAGCTGACAGTAGAGGAATCCATGATGATGCACATCATCGCCTCTGACACCGATGTGGATGTCCCCACTCTGGACAGACTGCGTGGGCGGTGCGTCATGGATGCCAAACGCACCAATGGACAGATCTCCTTCAATGAGATACTCAAGTTCCAAAAGAGTCTGTGAGTGCGCAAACCCTGCGCCGCCAAAGACAATGAAAAAGCAAAAATGTTTCAGTAGCTATTTGCGGGAAGGTGTGGTATGTGTTTGTGTTACAAGGAGGCGAAAGCAATGGAAAACAAATTGCTGGAAAAGCTGTACGACATCTTCTATACGCCGCCGGATTTCCTGCTGCAGCAACAAGAGGTGAAAGAAGGCCGACAGGCATTGGACAAAGTACTGGATAAGCAGATGTACCGGATGGTGATCCAAATCATCGACGCCAAGGACAGCATGATCGACAACATCTCCATGGACAGTTTCATCTCCGGCTTCGAGCTGGCACGAAAGCTCTCCCTGGAACTGAACAACTATGAAAACGAGCGCGTAGTCTCCCAACGCATGGGGAGGCTGGGCGCTCGTTGCATACAGTGGGAGGAGGACAAAGAGGAATGAAGAGAATAATCATACCCGCGGCGATGCTAAGTGCGCTGCTGTGCGTCTGGCTGGGCAATCAGCCAAGCGGGGGAGCGGCGCCAACGCCAGTACCAACGATGATGCAGATTGAAACAACCGTAGTACCGATGACGGAGATTGAAGCCCCCAAACTGAAAACTGAAGTATCAGCCATAGAAGCCGTCATGCCAACTCCGCTGCCCACACCAGTACCGACGCCAGTCCCCGCAGAAACACCGGCGCCCACGCCAATACCCACACCCACGCCAGTCCCCGAGCCAGCGTCCGCCGCACCGCGGCCAGTACAAGCGGGCGACATGGTGTATGTTCCAGGCTTCGGCTGGCTGGAGAGCCAAGGTGAGGGCACGGTCATCCATGATGAGAATATGTACGAAAATGGCAACAAGGTCGGCATCATGGGGTGAAACAGTGAGGAGCGAAAAGACTAAGGGGGCAGAAATATGCGAAAGACATTGGAAGAACTATACTACGGCAACATTGATCCGGGCGAAAAACAGGTGGCTGCAAACTCCAGACTGCAGCATGTGATCCACCGCGTCACCGAGTGCGAGGAGCGTCTGACAGAGCTGCTCGGCGCGAAAGGCTGCGATACGCTCGAGGAGCTGACGGACGCACAGCAGGAGATCAACAGCATCACGGCGGTGGAAAACTTCATCATAGGCTTCCGGTTGGGCGCCAGGCTGTTCATGGAATGCATGGACGACAACGATGGCGATATACAGGAAATGAGGTGATAAGACACATGGCAAAACGCAGACCCTCCGGGGACGGCATGGTACGAAAGCGGGAGGATGGCCGTTGGGAAGGCCGTATCGTGGTCGGCCATAAGAAAAACGGCGCCCCCATCTTTCATTACGACTATGCCAACAGCCAAAAGGAGCTGACGGACAAGCTCCACCGCAGTCAGGAGCAGTATCAGGGTGTGGAATTGACCGAGGACAGCCGCATGACCCTCAGCGAGTGGCTGGACAGGTGGCTGGATGACTACAAGTCTGCTACCGTCCGTCCGGGCACACTGAAATCTTACCACATGTATATTGAGACTTACATCAAGCCTCAACTGGGACACAAGCAGGTATCCTTGATCACACCGCAGGATGTCCAGCGGTTGTACCGCCGACTGAAAAGAGAAGGCCGCATCCACGAGCATCCCGAGGAGGGGAATGCGCTCTCGGACGCCACCGTCAACCACATCCACACCATGCTCCACGGCGCTATGAAGGACGCGGTGCAGGCACATATCATTGCAAAAAATCCAACCGAGGGACCCACCGCACCCAGACCCAACTACAAGCCCAAGCGCATTCTGAATGAGCAGGAGCTGGAGACCTTCATGGAATGCATCCGCAAGGACGAGGTGTGGTATGAGTTCTTTTACACCGAACTGATGACCGGCCTGCGCCGGGGTGAGATCTGCGGCCTGATGTGGCAGGACTTCGATGAGAAGAAAGGGACGCTGAAGGTATGCCGCACTCTCCACAGCAAGAAGCTGGGCGTGTTTGCCCTGGGCGATACCAAGACCAGCAAGGGAACCCGCACCATCATCCTGCCCCATAGCATCGTGGGGCTGTTGAGGCAGAGAAAGAAACGGACGGTCAGCCGGTGGATATTCCCGCACCCCACCAGCCCGGAGCTGCCGGCGAATCCTGACTCGGCCTACCATCGGCTGAAAGCGCTGCTCAAACAGGCAGGCCTGCCGGACATCCGCTTCCATGACCTGCGGCATACCTTTGCCACTCACGCCCTCACCAGCGGTGTGGATGCCAAAACCCTATCCGGCATCCTGGGCCACACCAACGCCAGCTTTACGCTGGACACCTACACCCATGTGACCTCGGACATGCGGGAGACTGCCAGCGGCATCGTGGGCGGCTTCATGGAAGACATTTTCGGAAAGGAGTTGAAACCGTGGCAAGAAAGCGAAAAAACGGAGAAGGAACGATAAGGCAGAGAGCGTACGGACGCTGGGAGGGCCGCTATGTCGTTGGCTACGACGATAGGGGATATCCCAAGACAAAGAATGTCCTGGCCAAAACCAAGCGGGAGTGCGCCGAGAAGCTCCAAAAATTGAAAGAGGAGTTGGGCGGTATCAAGTCCGATAAGGTGAAGCCGGATATGCGCTTTGCCGACTGGCTGGAATATTGGTATGAAAATCACTCCAAGCCCAAGCTCCGTATCACCACCCAGGCAAACTACGAGAATTGTATCCGCCTACACATTGCCCCTGAAATCGGGCATATCCCACTTAACAAACTGACTCAGAACGACCTGCAGCAGTTCTACGCAAGGCTCAAAAAGAATGGCCGGAAGAAGCTCACCGAAAAATACGGCGAGGGCCTCTCCGACCGGATGGTGCGTATGTGCCACGCAATTTGCCGCTCCGCACTGGAAAAGGCTACGCGGGACGGGCTCATCCGCACCAACCCGACCATCGGCTGTAAGCTGCCGCCCAAGCGGGCGCGGGAGATGCAGGTGCTGGACCGGGACGAGCTCCAGCGGTTTCTCATTCAGGCCCAAGCCGAGGGCTACTATGAGCTCTTCCTCCTGGACCTGGCCACCGGCCTGCGTCGGGGTGAGCTAATGGCGCTTCAGTGGGACGACCTTGACTTCAAGACTGGCGTGCTGAATGTGGACAAGCAGGTCTATGAGGTGCATGGCGAGCTCCAGTTCAGCAAGCCGAAAACCAAAAATTCCATCCGCAAGATCGTCCTGCCGCCAGCGGTGGTGGAGGTGCTGCGGGAATACCAAAAGCGTGTCCACTCCCGGTGGATGTTTCCCTCCCCGGTGAAGGAGGACAGCCCACTGACTCCCGGCGCGGTGCGCGCACGGCTCCAACTCATCTTGGAACACGCCCAATGCAAGCAGGTGCGGTTCCACGATCTCCGCCACACCTTCGCCACGCTGGCGCTGCAGAACGGCATGGATGTGAAGACCCTCTCCGCCATGCTGGGTCATGTGTCGGCGGCCACCACATTGGACATCTATACCCACATCACCGACGATATGCAGCGCACAGCCGCCGCTAACATTGACCGCGGAATCGGCAAAGCAGCGCCGCAGGAGGACGCTTCAGAGCCAGAGCAAGGAATGACCCCAGCCGAACAAGAAAAGCTGAGAATGACCGATTTCCAGCCCTACCTGGGCAAAAAGCGCAAGTCTGGCACCGGCTATATCGGTCAGAAGGGTCAAAATCTGTGGGAAGGCCGCTACTCGCCAATGTGGATCGACGGCAAGAAGCACGCCCGTAATGTCTACGCCCACACCCGTGAGGAGTGTGAGGAGAAGCTGAAGGTGCTGATCGTGGAGATGAAGGAAGAATTGGCGGATCTAAAGGAGCAAAAGGCGAAAATCATGCTTCCTCAGCAGACTACGGAGAGGAAGAAAGATGAGAAGAAAACAAATAAGGTGAAAAAGAGTAAGTAAAAAGATTGCCGACAAGGGCGCTAAGTAATTGATACCCAAGTCGGTGATTTTCGTCCTTGTAATATGGTGAGCTGTCCAAACTGCGCACTATTGCCTGAAATGACAGTCTAAGTTATAATTATATATCATAACACTCCAGTAAAAAGGAAGATGATTCACGTGGCAGAGGATTTCGCTTTTATTGAACAATTGAATATGGAACTGTGCGCTGTTGGTGATTATACTCGAGAAGATATTTTTAACGCATTTGAGAAGTATATAACCGATAAAGCTAAATTGCGGAAGGCTATTGATTTTGGGCTACTGCATTATGATTACACGAAGTACAAAGTGTCATTTGAAGGGACATTGTTCGAAGATGGACTCTCTGAGATTCTTCGTATGTATAATAGCGCTTTGGAACAAAACCAGCCGAGAAGTATACAAATCTTTAAGGATAGTTACCCAGCTGTTGCTCGCGGATTAGCAAGCCAAACTCAAATCATCCGGACAAATGGAATTGGTACACTTCCAGATAGACTTGATTTGTTTGTAAAAACTGCGTTTCAATTCATTGGAGATGGTATTGAAAACTCACTAAAGCCATTTTTGGAATTCTTAGACGCTGTATACTGTGTGTCCCGCAATAAGCCAGTCGTTAAGAAAAAGCTGGGGGTCATAGTCGATAGTTTGATGTCAAATAGTGAGTTGTTCAAAGTTTTGTATAAAACTCTCTTTTTAGATATCACAGTTTCTCACTGGAGAAATATTGCGGATCATGGAAGTTACGCATGCACTTCTGATGGGAAGATTGAGATACATTACGGACAAAAAAACAGTATTATAAAATATATAGGGCGTCAGGACTTGAAAATGGTACTGGCCGCTCTTGACACACTGCTATATATGCATAAGACAGCATATACCCTAATACATATCGACCATATTGATCGTATACCAACCATAGAAAAATACCACGAAACTGAAAATGATGATCTTGTAATGCAAATTGTCGAAACATCATATGCTTATGGGCTGGAAGTGTTTGCAATCGAGAGAGAAAACTGGAACATCGCAGTGCAGATTAGGAAACAAGAATTGACACAGCAAGACCTCGAACAATACTGTGCTGTAATTGCAACATTTTTGTCAGAAGAAAAGTTTTCTGTTTTGCTTTACAGGGAGAGCCAGGTTCAATACCAAATAATATATAATCAACGGTGTGCGCAGATATACAGGTATGTTGTTCACAACGAAAACAGTAGCATAGATAAGTAAGCTGGGAAAGAAAGGAGTCTGCTATATCTTCAGATTTTGTGTAAAGCTATCTGGAAAAAATAGTGCAGTAATGTCATTTCTGCTGCGGTTTATGCCATGCCCTGGAACCAGGTTATAATGGCTCAAATCCTGCGTCTCAATAGACTAAGAAAAAGCCCTCTGAAATCAACGATTTCAGAGAGCCTTTGGTCCGAGTGGGGCGACTCGAACGCCCGGTCTCTTGAACCCAAATCAAGCGCGATACCACCTTCGCTACACCCGGATATTCAGTTTTCTGCTATGTTAGCAGAGGGAGAAGAAAAAAGCAAGTTCAATTTGTCTGTGGTCATTCCTGTGGTCAAAGCAGTTTTCTTGCCCGGTTTCGCTGTTGACTGAAAACCCGCAAATGCCGATGTTTCAAGCACTTCCGGGTTTTGCCTACTCCCATCGCGGATAGGTGGGGCAGCGCTCCCAAAGCAGGCGCGCTACACCCGGTTATTTATTTTGCTAAAACAATATATCACAGAATGAGGAAAAAAGCAAATGTAAAATGCGCGTTTTGCGTGGGCGTTGCATTTTTTCTTTTTATATAGTAAAATTATGCTATTCTTAAGAAAGAGGTAGCGAAAAATGTATGATTTCGGCTCTTATCCGTATCCCTCTAAAAGATTTGTTAAATACGCCGTAAACGGTATGTGCGCCACATCGAGCCATCTGGCGGCTCAGGCCGGCATAGATATGCTCAAAAGGGGCGGAAACGCCTTTGACGCGGCGATAGCCATGGCCACCTGTCTGCCCGTGCTGGAGCCTCAGGCCAACGGCATCGGCGCCGACGCTTTTGCCATAATCTGGAGCAAGGGAAAGATGTACGGCCTCAACTCCAGCGGTTATATGGGCAGGAAGTTTTCACCCGACGCCATGAAGAAAGAGGGTCTTGAAAAGATTCCCGTATACGGCTTCGGCCCCGTCACGGTGCCCGGCGCTCCGGGCGCGTGGGCGGCGATAAACAAGCGTTTCGGCAGGCTTCCCCTCAAAGAAATTGTCGCTCCGGCGGCCGAATACGCCGAAAAGGGCTTTGCCTGCTCTCAGAACCTCCATGACATGATGGAAGTTTTTTCGGGACGCCTGAAAAACGAGGTTGAAAACGCCCCCGAATGCGCCGAGTGGTTCAAATGCTTTATGCCGGAGGGGAAAGCTCCGGCGCCCGGCGAGATATACCGCAACCCCGACCAGGCCAAAACGCTGAGGGAAATAGGGGAGACCGACGCCGAGAGCTTCTACCGCGGCGCTCTGGCCGAAAAAATAGTGGCTTATTCCGATAAATACGACGGATGGCTGACAAAGGAAGATTTGGCGGAGTATCAGCCCGAATGGGTAGAGCCGATATCGGTGAATTACAACGGATATGACGTCTGGGAGCTGCCACCCAACGGTCAGGGCATAGTGGCCCTGATGGCACTCAATATCCTCAAAAACTTTGAACCCTCCAGGGGTGACGCCGCCAGCATCCATCGCGAGATAGAGGCCATAAAGCTGGCCTTTGCCGACGGCCAGAAGTATATTGCCGACCCGAAGAGTATGTCGGTGACGACAAAAGACCTTCTTTCCCCGGCTTACGGGCAGGAGAGAGCCAAATTGATAGGTGAAAAGGCCATATTGCCTCAGTGCGGCAAGCCTCAGGCTTCGGGCACGGTTTATATGTGCGCCGCCGACGGCGAGGGCAACATGATATCCTATATACAGAGCAACTTCCGCGGCTTCGGCTCGGGCGTCGTTGTTCCCGGGACAGGTATAGGCCTCCAGAACAGGGGACTTGGCTTCAGCATGGACGAGGCACATGACAACTATGTCAGGCCCGGCAGACGCCCCTACCACACCATTATCCCCGGATTCCTGACAAAGGACGGTCAGGCTGTAGGCCCCTTCGGAATTATGGGCGGCAATATGCAGCCGCAGGCCCATGTGCAGGTCATGCTGAAATATATTGACCTCGGGATGAATCCCCAGGCCTGCCTCGACGCTCCCAGATGGCAGTGGGAGGAGGGCAAAAAGGTCAAGTTTGAGCCGTCTTTCCCCGAATATCTTGTCGACGCCCTTAAATCGAGGGGCCACGATATAGGCTATGAGCTGAACCCCGGCCTTTTCGGCAGAGGCCAGATTATATTCAACACAGGCATGGGCACCCTTATGGGAGCCACCGAGCCAAGGTGCGAAGGCGCCTGCGAGGCTTGGTAAAATGATATTTACCTGTTAAACAAATATTCGGAGATACCCTGGGCGACATTGGCATAGTATTGGCTGAGGCGCGAGCTGTCGGTCAGAGCGGCCATGTCCCCGGGGTTTATCATATAACCGTTTTCAAGCAGGAGAGAGGGGCATAATGTGTTTCGGCACATATAGAGGCGAGAGCCGTCCCTGATGACGCAGGACGTGCCGGCGCTTGCCAGTCTGGCAGATATTTTTTCGGAAACATCACGTGAAAGGCCGTCCCTGATATATATTTCCGTGCCCGAGGTCAGATTGCCGTCGACATTTTCGGCGGCGCTGTTGGAGTGTATCGAGATAAATAGGTCGGGCACGACGTCATAAACATAATCCAGCCTTTCTTTAAGGGAAATGTCCCTGTCCTCCTCGCGAGTGAGCAGGACTTCTATTCCAAGGGCCTCCAGTTGCTCTTTCAGGATCAGGGCGCTTTGTAGGTTTATCTCTTTTTCGCAAAGGCCGATTTGCAGGCCGAGGGCTCCCGAGGCGCTGCCGCCGTGGCCGGGGTCGATGACTACGAGGGGAGTTTCGTTGGAGGACGGGGAAAGGTCGAGGATTATCCTGTCATCCGCGGCGAAAACTGCATAGCCCGAAAGAGGAGAGGAGGGAGTCAGCACATAGCTCAGCCCTCCCTCTTTTTCTTCTATTGTGACGGAGTTAAAAATGGAGCTTTCAAAGAGAAAGCCCTTTTCGGCTTTTGGGAAGGTCAGGCGCAGAGCGCCGCCCTCCATGGCCGCGGAGGCCGAGGAGCCGTTTCCGCAACTGAATATAATCTGATTTCCCCTGACAGAGATATCGGTCAGAGAGGGGACAGGCGCTGTGTTTTCAAAGTCGAGGGAGATATCCTCACAGCTGACGTACCCGATGAGGCTGTTATAGGCCATGCCGTTCCGCCAGTCCTCCACGTCAAATGTCATGCCTTTTGTCAAAAAACCGGCGGCCCCGTCGGATTTGTCAGAGGTATAATATATATCGCATCTGTCCGAGGTAACTGAGGCCGAGCGCGGAGAAGCGTTTACGCGGCCGCCACGAGATATTTTGAGGGAGACAAGGCCGTTTTTTTCGCAGGAGTAGAGCACATGGCCTTCAAAATCGTCCTTGGGCGCGTTTGAAACAAAAAATCCGCTTCCGTTGTCAAAAAGCTCTGTGTGATAAGCAGATGTAAAGGCTAAAACCTTTGCGCCTTTCGGGGCCGAGACCCCGATGATATCCACGGCTTTTTCGGGCAGATAAGAGTCCTTTTGAGGCATGGGAGAGGTCAGCGCGTCGGGATTGGAGACCCTTTGAGACAGGCGGTATATTTCCAGCTTTTCGGAGCGGCTGCCGTTTTCCACCCATATGGTGTTGAGTCCCTTTTTCAAGGGGCAGAGCTTGCCGAAAAAGCCCTCTGTTATGGGCTGTTCCTCTCCGTTGATATAGAGGGGGCTTGAGCTGTCGGCCGTGCCGCCGATATAGACGCTTTCGTCGGTGGTGTATTTCGCGTGCCCCGTCGCGACGGCAAAGACCTGAGCCTTTTCTGACGTTTCCTCGGGAGAAAAGGCCGATTTTATGAACCAGTAAAGGGGACGGTGCTTCATTATCGAGGAGTATCGGAACATTATCGTGCCGTCGGCGCCGCCCTCCTCCATCAGCTCAAGCTGTTTGGCAAGCTCTCCCGTGCCGTACCACGGGCTTGATATATCGGCCTCCAGCATACGGTAGGCGGCCTGACCTATATACAGCTTGACCTTTGTGTCCTCGGTGGCTTTTAGCCACCATTCGAGAAGCGTCCCGAACTCGCCCTCGCGGTTTCCCACGCTCCAATAAAGCTGGGGGGCGATATAGTCGATCAGTTCCTCTTTGACCCATGTCAGGCTGTCGGCATAGTGAGAATAATATGACTGATTGCCCACCGTGTCGCTGCCCTCGGGATTTTGGTCGCTGTTGGCCCATATGCCGAAGGGTGATATGCCGAAAGATATGTCCCTGCCGGATTTTTGTATGGCGTCATGGACGGAGGAGACAAAGGAGGTCACCGCGCCTCGCCTGAAATCCTCCGCCGATGGGAAGCCTTGTCCGTAGGCGAGGTATGTCGCCTCGTCCTCAAAGTCGCTTGACGGGTAAAAATAATCGTCGAAGTGTATGCCGTCGACAGGATATTTTTCGATGACCTCCTCAATTCCCGACAAAATGAGGGCACGCCCCTCGGGGATGCCGGGATCGAAATAGAGGCAGCCGTCAGAATGGAATACCGTCAGTTCGGGATGCTTGACAGCCGGATGGTCGGGTGAAAGGGAGGAAATAGCCTCCTCCTTGCTTTCGGCGGCTTTGCGCGTTATGCGGTAGGGGTTGAGCCAGCAGTGAAGCTCGAGGCCCCTTTCGTGGCATTTTTCGGTAAAATATCCAAGGGGGTCAAAGCCGCCGTCGGGGGCCTGTCCCTGAGAACCCGAGAGAAAAGCGCTCCACGGGAATATGTCAGAGGGGAAGAAGGAATCGGCGCAGGGTCTCGCCTGAAAGAATACGGCGTTAAAGCCCATCGACGCCGCGTTTTCGATGATATCGTCGGCCTCCTGTTTGAGCTGTTCGGCGGTCAGGCCGGAGCGCGAGGGATAGTCGAGGTTATAGACGGTGGACACCCAAACGCCTTTCAGCTCAAGCTCGGATGCCGTTACCGGCGAGGGGATAAAAACCGCCAGAAACAGGGCGAGGGCCGTAAACAGGGCGGCAGATTTTTCAAAAACCCGTGATTTCATATAATATCTCCTTAAAAGCCGTTGATGGTTTATGCTATTCGGTCAAAAAAAGGAATATTACTTCTTGTCCGAATATTGACTTGCGGAGCATCAAAAACTATAATAATATATATCACACAAACGGAGAAATGACAATGCAAAAGAAAGTCGCTGCGGTACATGATATATCGGGCTTCGGCAGGTGCGCCCTGACGATAGCCCTTCCCGTGCTTTCGGCCTGTGGCATACACTGTTGCCCAGTGCCCTCGGCCGTTCTGTCGGCCCACACGGGATTTAAAGGGGTCACCTTCAGAGATTTGACCGACGATATCGACCCCTTTATTGAAAATTGGGCGTCAATCGGCGTCAGGCTGGACGGCATATATTCCGGCTATCTCGGCTCGGCGAGGCAGGCAAGGCAGGTCATGCGCCTGAAGGAGCTTTGCGGAGGGAAAAAGACGTCTTTGGTCGTCGACCCTGTCATGGGTGACAACGGCAAAGCCTACGCCATTGTCGGCAACCGCGAGTTCTTTGATTCGATAAAGAGTCTTTGCTCGGACGCCGATATTATAACCCCGAACCTGACCGAGTGCGCCCTGCTTCTCGGCATGGAGCCGGACGCCTATTTCGACGACGAAAACCATGTGACCGAATATATGAAGCGCCTTTCCGACATGGGGCCGAAAAAGGTGGTCGTCACGGGAATGGAGAGGGGTTCTCAGCTGGGCGTCGGCTTTTACGACGGGGAAAAGGAAAGCCTTGGTTTTATATATCACGACCGCGTGCCCGTCAGCTTTCCCGGCACGGGCGACCTGTTCACCTCCGTCCTGACGGGAGCCGTCATGGGAGAGGGCGGCCGTTCTCTTGAAAACGCCGTGACCGAGGCGGCCCATTTTGTCAGGGACTGCGCCCTTTACACATATGAACAGAAAAGCCCTCCCATCGAGGGAGTGCAGTTTGAAAAGCTTTTATACAAATTGACGGAAAAAGTAAGATAGATATGGGAGTACATGAAGGCCACCGCAAGAGGATGCTGTCCAAGTTCCTCGAAGCGGGCACGGATAATATGCACCCTCACGAGGTGCTTGAAATGCTTCTCTTTTACGCCATACCAAGGCGCGACACAAACGAGATAGCTCATGAGCTGATATCAACCTTCGGCAGTTTGCGCGCCGTTTTTGACGCTCCGGCGTCGGAAATAGCCAAGGTTCACGGCATGGGAGAATATTCGGCCACCCTTTTGAAAATGGTGCCCGAGCTGGTGAGATATTATTTCATGGAGGACGAAAATCCGGTCATTCTCTCCAGCATAGAGGAAATGGCGGAGTATCTCATGCCGAGGTTTATCGGCAGGACAAGAGAGACGGTTTTTCTTTTGTGCATGGATAACAAGGGAAAGGTCATCGCCTGCGTCAAGGTCGGCGAGGGAAGCGTCAACTCGACCTCGGTCAGTATAAGGCATATTGTCGAAATAGCCGTTAAGTTCAACGCCTCCTCCGTTGTGTTGGCCCATAATCATCCCGGAGGGGTGGCTTTGCCCTCAAGGGAGGATATTGAAACGACGAGAAACCTGCTCGACCTTTGCCGCAGTATAAATATCCCTCTTATCGACCACATTGTGTTCAGCGATAACGATTATGTGTCCCTTTACCAGACAAATATACTCAACAGATATTGTTAACAAAAACCGCTTTCAAATGGAAGCGGTTGTTGCGAATATATGTTTGATTTTTCTGTACATT
>CANSNO010000037.1 GCA_947648385.1 uncultured Clostridia bacterium | reverse complement strand
ACGATTTCCAGATGGTCGATTTCTTCCTTATAAAGGGCGCTGTGGAATCGGCCCAGACAGGGCTTATATAACCTTGGTTTCATAAATTGAAATATATATTTTAGTGATTGGAGGAAAAAATCTTGAAAACTCTTGAGCTTGGTTATATCCACATCAAAGATATCATCATCGGCTCTGAGTCGAAGATCGAGAACGGCGTTCTGTATGTTGACGAGAAGGCCGTCAGAGAACTGATTCTGGAGGACGAGAACCTCAAGGATGTCCACTTCGACGTTGCTAAGCCCGGTGAGAGCACAAGAATCACACCTGTCAAAGACGTTATCGAGCCCCGCTATAAGGTGGAGGGCCCCGGCGGCGTTTTCCCCGGCATGATCAACAAGGTCGAGGCTGTCGGAAGCGGCAAGACCCATGTCCTGAAGGATATGGCCGTCGTCACAGCCGGTAAGATCGTCGGCTTCCAGGAGGGCATCATCGATATGTCCGGCCCCGGCGCCGATTACACCCCCTTCTCCAAGACCATCAACCTTGTTATGGTCTGCGAGCCGGCCGACTTCCTGCTGAGCAAGGAGGCTGACGCCACCCTGCCCATCGAGAACGAGAAGAAGCCCGAGTATGAGAAGGCTGTCCGTATGGCCGGCCTCAAGCTGGCCGCCTATCTCGGCGAGCTGTCCAAGGACATGACTCCCGACGAGACCGAGACATTCTCCACCCCCAACCTGAAGGAAGGTCTGGAGATGTATCCCGACCTGCCCAGAGTTGTCTATGTCGCCATGCTTCAGACCCAGGGCCTGCTGCATGACACATATGTCTACGGCGTTGACGCCAAGAGGACACTGTCCACAATGATGTGGCCCACGGAAATCATGGACGGCGCCATTGTCAGCGGTAACTGCGTTTCCGCCTGCGACAAGAACCCCACCTATATCCATGAGAACAACCCCGTTGTCCACGAGCTGTTCAAGCAGCACGGCAAGACACTGAACTTTGTCGGCGTCATCATCACAAACGAGAACGTTTATCTGGCCGACAAGCAGCGCTCCTCCGACTGGGCTGCAAAGCTCTGCGAGCTGCTGGGCGTCGACGGCGCCATCGTCACACAGGAAGGCTTCGGCAACCCCGATACCGACCTTATCATGAACACAAAGAAGATCGAGCTGAAGGGCGTCAAGACGACAATCGTCACCGACGAGTATGCCGGACAGGACGGCAAGTCCCAGTCCCTGGCCGACGCCGATCCTCTGGCCGACGCCGTCGTCACAGGCGGTAACGCCAACCAGGTCATCATCCTGCCCAAGATGGACAAGGTCATCGGTATGCTGGATTATGTCGACGTCATCGCCGGCGGCCATGCCGGTTCCCTGCGCGCTGACGGCACAATCGAGGCCGAGATCCAGGTCATCACAAGCGCCACAAACGAGATGGGCTTCAATAAGCTGAGCGCAAGATAAAATAAAAAGTAAGAGAGGAGGACATAACTATAATGAGTTACAAAGTTGTACACTATATCAACCAGTTCTTCGCCAACATCGGCGGCGAGGAAATGGCTCATGTCGCCCCTGAGCTCAGGGACGGAGCTGTCGGCCCCGGCACAGCGCTGAACGCGCAGTGGAAGGGCGAGGCCGAGATCGTCAAGACAATCGTCTGCGGCGACTCTTATTTCGCCGAGCATGAGAAGGAAGCCAAGGAGCAGGTCATCGCCTGGGTCAAGGCCGAAAAGCCTGACTTCTTCATCGCCGGCCCCGCTTTCAACGCCGGCCGTTACGGTTATGCCTGCGCCAATGTCGCTATCGCCGTTCAGGAGCTGGGTATCCCCGTCCTGACAGGTATGTATGTCGAGAACCCCGGCGCAGACTATAAGGATAAGGTCATGATCGTCTCCACAAGGGACAGCGCCGCCGGCATGAGGCAGGCCGCCCCCACAATGGCCAAGCTGGCCATGAAGATCATGAAGGGCGAGAAGATCGGCGCTTCCGTTGAGGAAGGCTATATGAACATGGGCGTTCGCGTCAATATGTTCGAGGAAGAGCGCGGCGCCAAGCGCGCTGTCGATATGCTGATAAACAAGCTGAACGACAAGCCCTTCGTCACAGAGTATCCCATGCCTTCGTTTGACAGGGTCGCCCCCAACAAGGCCGTCAAGGACCTGTCCAAGGCCACCATCGCCCTCTGCACATCGGGCGGTATCGTCCCCAAGGGCAACCCCGACCATATCGAAAGCTCCTCTGCTTCTCACTACGGTGAGTACAGCATCGCCGGCGTTCAGGCTCTGGACGAGGCCGGCTGGGAGACAGCCCACGGCGGCTATGACCCCATCTATGCCAATGCCAACCCCAACCGCGTTCTCCCCGTCGACGTTCTGCGCGACATGGAGAAGGAAGGCCTGATCGGCAAGCTGCATGACAAGTTCTACACCACAGTCGGTAACGGTACCGCTGTCGCTTCCGCCAAGAAGTTCGCTGCTGAGTATGCTCAGAAGCTGGTCGCTGACGGAGTCGACGCCGTTATCATGACCTCCACTTGAGGCACCTGCACACGTTGCGGTGCAACGATGGTTAAAGAGATCGAGAGAGCCGGTCTGCCTGTTGTCCATATGTGCACAGTCACACCTATCTCCATGACGGTCGGCGCTAACAGGATTGTTCCTACTATCGCCATTCCTCACCCCCTCGGCAACCCCGCTCTGGACGCCGCCGAGGAGAAGAAGCTGAGAAGAGGCCTGGTCGAGAAGGCCCTGAAGGCCCTGACAACCGAGGTCGAGGATCAGACAATCTTCGAGGACTAATAAGTCACAAAAGCATATATTTTCGGGAGGGCTTCGGCCCTCCCGAAAGAAAGATTGCCTCCCTTGTGTAAAGGGAGATGGCACGGCGTAAGCCGTGACGGAGGGATTGTAGCTTATCTGATATGTTGATTAACAACCCCTCAGTCTGCTTTGCAGACAGCTCCCCTTGCACAGGGGAGCCAAGACCTTAGAGCGGCGCTTTGCGCCGTCCGCCGGCAGTCCGGCGTAACGATTTTGACGGATTCATTCCGGCAAAATCTATTTAATAAATGGGGCCCCCATTAAAAATCCTTTCTTTTAATGGGGAACAAAAAGAAAAGTCTTTTGGTTACTTTTCGACTACGAAAAGTAACGAACTGTCGGTGCGAGGATACTAAATTATAATCGTTTCCTGAAAAACCATGAAACCATGGAATATACATTATATTATGTGGTTTTGCGGTTTTACCGCGCGATTAAATAAAAAATCAAAAAAAGAAAGGGCGATTCCAATGAGCAAGATATATGACGTTATCGTGCTGGGCGCCGGCCCCGCCGGTCTGGCCGCCGGCCTGTACGCAGGCAGAAGCCGTCTGTCCACACTGATAATCGAGAAGGCACAGGATGGCGGACAGATCGCTATCACAAACGAGATCGAGAACTATCCCGGTCAGGTCGAGGGAGATTCCGGCCCCTCTCTGATAGCCCGTATGACAAAGCAGGCCGAGCATTTCGGCGTTGAGCGCGCCAGCGACCTCATCAAGAGCGTCAAGCTGGAGGGCGACGTCAAGACACTGGTCGGCGCCAAGGGCGAGTATCAGGCCAGAGCCGTCATCATTGCCACAGGCGCTTTCCCCAAGCCCATCGGCTGTAAGAACGAGGGCGAGTTTGTCGGCAAGGGCATTTCTTTCTGCGCCACCTGCGACGCCTCTTTCTTTGAGGGCGGCGACGTTTATGTGGTCGGCGGCGGCGACAGCGCCGTTGAAGAGGCCATGTACCTGACAAAGTTTGCCAAGCACGTCACCATCATCCACCGCCGCAACGAGCTGAGAGCCGCCAAGTCCATTCAGGAAAAGGCTTTCAAGAACGAGAAGCTGAGCTTTATGTGGGACACCGTTGTTGACGAGGTCAAGGGCGGCGACGCCTTCGGCGGCGAAATCATGGAGCACATCATCGTCAAGAACGTCAAGACAGGCGAGCTGACACAGATCGACCTGGGAGACGACGATGAGGATACTCTGGGCCTGTTCGGCTTCATCGGCTATAACCCCAATTCCTCTCTCTTCGAGGGTATGCTCGATATGGAAAACGGTTATATTAAGACCGACGAGAATATGCACACCAATATCGAAGGCGTCTATGCCGCCGGCGATATCCGCGTCAAGAGCCTGCGTCAGGTCGTCACAGCCGCCGCTGACGGCGCCATTGCCGCCATGCAGGCCGAGCACTATCTGTCCAACAAATAATTTCCGTAGCCTTATAAATTGAGATAAAAGGAGAACAGTGAAATGCTTGATGTAACAAAAGAAACTTTTGAAGCTGAAGTTCTGCAGGCCGAGGGCAAGGTTTTCGTCGACTTCTACGGCGACGGCTGCGTTCCCTGCGCCGCTCTTATGCCCCATGTTCATGAGTTTGCCGACAAGTACGGCGACAAGCTGAAGTTTGCATCCCTGAACACAACAAAGGCTCGCCGTCTGGCCATCAAGGAAGGCGTTATGGGCCTGCCCGTTATGGCTATCTATGAGAACGGCAAGCAGATCGATTCCGTCGTTAAGGATGACGCTACGGTCGAGTCCATCGAGGAAATGATCAAGAGGCACATCTAAGCCCCAAAACAGAATATTGTTCTACCCTGTATAGCCGCCCCCTTTCGGGGGCTGACTATAAATCTAAATGAGGAGGAAAATGAACCATGAGCATTCTTAATGGTAAGAAAGTTGTTATCATCGGTGACAGAGACGGCGTTCCCGGCCCTGCTATCGAAGAATGTGTCAAGACTGCTGGCGCAGAGGTCGTCTTCTCTTCGACGGAGTGCTTCGTCTGAACCGCCGCAGGTGCAATGGATCTGGAAAATCAGAGAAGAGTTAAAGAATTCGCTGAACAGTATGGCCCGGAGAACGTAGTCGTGCTGCTTGGCGCCGCCGAGGGCGAAGCCTCCGGTCTGGCCGCTGAGACAGTCACAGCTGGCGACCCCACATACGCAGGTCCGTTGACAGGAGTCTCGTTGGGACTCACGGTATTTCATGTTTGCGAGCCCGAAGTCAAGGCAGAGTTTGACGAAGCCGTTTATGACGAGCAGGTTGGCATGATGGAAATGGTACTTGATATCGACGATATTTGCAACGAGATGCAGAGCATCCGCAGCGAGTATTGTAAGTATCTGGGCTAAGACAAGTAAAGGGGCTGGATACATCCGGCCCCTTTCCGTTAAATTAGATTGCTTTTTATTTAACCAAAAACTTATAAAAAATGCTCCCGTAAAATATTTTTGTGGGGCTAATAACATAAAGAAAGGTACAGTGAGCCATATGAAAGCAGTTATCAAAGGCGCCGGCTATTCGCTGGTACACACCCCCGATATGGTTATCCACAACGGCACGACACAGACGACCGAGAGGATAGTCAACCCCGAGTCCGAGTATCTGAAGGAGCTGCCCAAGCACATCCGCACCTTCGAGCAGGCCGTTGCCTATTATCCCAATCAGGCCTACATCGGCAACATCAGCCCCGATGAGCTGGCCGCCATCCCCATGCCCTGGAACGAGCAGGAGTGCCCCCTGACAAACCGTTACGGCAAGTTCGGCCAGATAATGCCCCAGGAAGAGTTCCTGCTCCTCATGCAGGCCTGCGACGTTTTTGACCTGGTCGAGCTGGACGCCGAGTTTGTCGCCGCCCACAAGGACGCTTTGGCCGCCAACGAGATAATCGACGAATCCATCATGGCTCGCGTCAAGGACGGCGTGCCCGCCGATAAGGTCAAGGAGCTTGTCGAGAACGAGCACGCCGAGGGCCTATATCACAACGGCAAGCTGGTGGGCGCCGTCAAGAGGGCTCACGACATCGATACAAACCTGTCGGCCCATGTCATGCACGAGAATATAGTTTCCAAGGCCTCCAACGTTGTCGGTATCCTGGGCGCCATAAAGAACGCCGGTATCGCCAAGGAGGACGTTGAGTATGTCATCGACTGCTCCGAAGAGGCCTGCGGCGATATGAACCAGCGCGGCGGCGGCAACTTCGCCAAGTCGGTCGCCGAGATAGCCGGTCTTGTCAACGCCTCGGGCGCCGACATCCGCGGCTTCTGCGCCGCCCCGGCACATACAATGATCGAGGCCGCCTCTCTGGTCGCCGCCGGCGCCTATAAGACGGTCGTCGTCACAGCCGGCGGCTGCACGGCCAAGCTGGGCATGAACGGCAAGGACCATGTCAAGAAGGACCTGCCTATCCTCGAGGATATGCTGGGCGCTTTCGCTGTCGTTCTGTCCGAGGATGACGGAGTTAACCCCTATGTCAACCTCGACATTCTGGGCCGCCACACGGTCGGCACAAGCTCCGGCCCCCAGGACGTTACAACGGCTCTGGTTTTCAAGCCCCTTGAGAAGAACGGCATGAAGGTCACCGACATCGACAAGTATGCCGGCGAGCTGCACAACTCCGATATCCTGAAGCCCGCAGGCGGCGGAGACCCGGCCCTGCAGTTCTTCAAGGTCGTGGCCGCCACAGCCGTCAAGCGCGGCGAGCTGGAGAAGGCCGATATCGCCACATTCCCGGCTAAGTACGGCATGGTGGGCTGGGCTCCCACACAGGGCCACATTCCCTCGGGCGTTCCCTGCATAGGCTTTGCCCGTGAGGACATTCTGGCCGGCAAGATAAAGAATACAATGGTCATCGGCAAGGGCTCTCTGTTCCTCGGCCGTATGACAAACCTCTTCGACGGCGTTTCCTTCGTCATTCAGGCCAACGACGGCCAGGGCGACAACAAGGGCGTCAGCGAGGAAGAGGTCAAGGGCCTTATCGCCAAGGCTCTCAAGGAGTTCGCAGCCGGCCTTTTGGCTGAGTAAGAGCAGGTGACTGAAATGAGCAATCTGGAAAAAACTATTGCCAACGCCTTCCTCGAAATGGCTCAGGGCCTCGAGTCGGGCAGTTACGGCAAAAAGCCCCGTATCGCCCTGACGGGCATGGGCAGCGAGCACGGTGAAGAGAATGCCATGAAGGCCGCCGTTATGGCCGCCGCCAAGGGCGTCGAGGTCGTTTACATCGGCAGCCTTGAGCATGAGGGCATCGAGACCGTCCATGTCCAGAATGATGAAGAGGGTCACAAGAAGATGGAAGAGATGGTGGACAAGGGCGAGGTCGACGGCGCCGTCACCATGCACTTCCCCTTCCCCATCGGCGTCTCCACCGTCGGCCGCGTAATTACTCCGGCCAAGGGCAAGGAGATGTTTATCGCCACAACGACAGGCACATCCTCGACCGACCGCATCGAGGGCATGATAAAGAACGCCATTTACGGCGTTATCGCCGCCAAGGCCTCGGGCGTTGAGAAGCCCACAGTGGGCATACTCAATGTCGACGGCGCCCGTCAGACCGAGACGGCCCTCAAGCAGCTTGCCGAGGGCGGTTATGAGCTGGCATGGGCCACATCAAACAGAGCCGACGGCGGTTCGGTCATGCGCGGAAACGACGTGCTTCAGGGCACGCCCGACGTTCTGGTCACGGATTCTCTGACAGGCAACGTGCTTGTCAAGATGATGTCCTCCTTTATGACAGGCGGCTCTTTTGAGGCCACAGGCTTCGGCTATGGCCCCGGCATCGGTCAGGGCTATAAGAAGCTCATCATGATAGTCTCCCGTGCCTCGGGCGCTCCCGTCATCGCCGGCGCTATCGAGTATGCCGCACAGCTTGTCCGCAACAAGGTCTTTGAGATTTCCGACAATGAGTTTAAGGCCGCCAACGCCGCCGGACTGAACGCCATTCTGGACGCCAGAAAGGCCGCCGCTGCCAAGCCGGCCGCCGCGGCTGAAGAGGTCAAGATGCCTCCCAAGGAGGTCGTCACAGCCGAGATCGCCGGTATCGAGGTCCTTGACCTTGAGGATGCCGTCGCCGCCCTGTGGAAGGCCGGCATCTATGCCGAGACAGGCATGGGCTGCACAGGCCCCATGGTCATGATATCCGAAGCCAACGAAGAAAAGGGCAGAGAGATACTCAAGGCCGCAGGTTATATAGGCTAAGGTGCTTTTTGTTACTTTTTCTCTCCCCACAAAATCACGAGGTCGTTGATTTTGTGGGGACCCCTTAGATTAGATAGATTTTTGCCAAATAAATTGGCAAAAATCGTTGCGCGCGACTTCGCGCGGACGGCGCGTTGCGCCGCTCTAAGGATATGCTTTTTGTTACTTTTTCTCAGAAAAAGTAAACCCTTTTGGTACTTTTCGGGTGCGAAAAGTACGACCATCTTCGCCGCCTCGCGGCGAACATAACACAAATATAAGGGCGTCCCATTGGGACGCCCTTTTTCACGGGAGAAAATGTATGATAGAAACAGAAAGCCTTGTTTTGCGAAAAATAACGCCGAATGACAGGGGCGAGAATAAAGGCTCGATAGCCGTGGCCGAGAGATTGGGCTTGAAACAGACAGGAGAGTTTGTCAAGCATTATCACGGCATGGATATGGTGCATATAATTTTTGAGGGGAAAAAGGGCGAAGCCCTTTAACCCTTGGCTCCTCTGTGTAAGGGGAGCTGTCTGCGAAGCAGACTGAGGGGTTGTTCTTTCCGTTTCTTTGAAGCTATAATAATTTAATATCCTCGCCCATTCTCTCGATACTTTTCGGGCTCGAAAAGTATCCAAAAGAGCTTTCTTTTTCGAGAAAAAGAAACAAAAAGCAAACAGGGGGATGCCCTGCCCCCCTGACCCCCAACGATAGGTGTCAAAGACGATTCCCGTATGGCTTTGTGAAAAGGCCGTTCACAAAGCCTATCCGGGGCCCTTTCATCTGATAGCCTCCGGCAAGGGCAGATTAAATAGGCGCTAATGCGCCGTAGCTTGCGGAAGCTTTGAACCTGTGGTATGATAAAACAAAAGGGGCGGTTGAATTGAAAGCTTTTAAAAGGTGGAGAAATATAGTAGGCGTTATTTGGGGCCTGTTTTCTGTGCGTGCGTTATGGATTATGTATATTTATAGGAATGCTTTTTCCAATATGGCAAGCATAGAAGATAGATTTGAGTTTTGGAGCGCCGTTATAGTATGGTGCGTTTTAACAATAATTTTCATTTCCCTGTGTGTCACCAAAGCAGCTCTTTTGGAAGCAAAACAGGAGAAAGACGAGTTGTATTTAAAGCTATATAGACACATCCGCAACTCGGATATGAACGGCAAAGATTGAATCCTCCCTTTGTACAAGGGGGCAGAGAGGGCGACCTCTTTCCGTATAACAAAATAAATGAAAAACAATCGAAAGTATACTTGAAACACTTGTAAAAACACACTTGACCCTTTCAGAAAAATATAATAAAAACGCTCGAAAATACACTTGACACAGGGGTGAAAGTCTGTTATTCTATAAGAGCGCCCGAATGGGCGTAGTGGGCTTATGCCCAAAAGCGATGAATCCGTAGATTGCCGGCTCGGCCGGGTAACTTCGGAGGAGTAGTCCGATAATCGGGCGGCAGAGAAATCCAAGAAATACTCGCGTATCCGCATATTACCGGCGGAACTGCCTGCGCTTTGCAGGTAAGCCACGGGGAGACCAACGAGTATACTTTCAAGCCGGCGCCCTTTCATGTCCGGTTTTAATTATGCCCAAAACATGATACGCCCGGAAGCGTTGGAGTTTCTCGCCGTACCAAATCAGAAAAATGCGATTTGAGTACGCACAAAGAAGGAGTAAAGAACAAAATGGCAAACGTTCAGAAAATGAGAATCAGGCTGAAAGCCTATGACCATCAGCTCATCGACCAGGCCGCCGAGAGGATTGTGGAAGCCGCCAAGCGCACAGGCGCCGACGTGGCCGGCCCCATCCCCCTGCCCACAGAGAAGAAGGTCGTCACGATTCTGAGGGCCGTCCATAAGTATAAGGACAGCCGCGAGCAGTTCGAGAGAAGGACCCACAAGCGCCTCATCGACATCCGCAACCCCGAGCAGAAGACCATCGAGGCTCTGACCAACCTTGACCTGCCGGCCGGCGTCGACGTCGAAATCAAGCTCTAATCCATTCAATCAAGTCAACAACCGTTCTCGCATGGCGAGAGGGTTATGTTGGGAAATGAAGGAAGACAAAGAAGCAAAAATCTTTACTGTTTTCCAACCACTAACTTAAGGAGGAAATAAAATTGCAGCTGGAGAAAGCAATCATCGGCAGGAAAGTCGGTATGTCTCAGATTTTTGACGAGACGGGCAAAGTTGTTCCCGTGACAGTTATCGAGGCCGGCCCCTGCACCGTCACACAGCTCAAGACGGAAGAAAAGGACGGATACAATTCCGTACAGCTCGGCTTTGCCGACATCAAGGAAAAGCGCCTGACCAAGCCCATGAAGGGTCATTTTGAGAAGGCCGGCGTTCCTGCAAGAAAGTACCTCAAGGAGTTCAGACTGGCCGATTGCAGCAAGTACAATGTCGGCGATACGGTTCTGGCCGACGTTTTTGCCGAGGGCGACAAGGTCGACGTCGTCGGCACAAGCAAAGGTAAGGGCTATGCCGGCGTCGTAAAGCGCTGGAACGCCAGAATGCAGCAGCATTCCCACGGCGTCGGCCCCGTTCACCGCTCGGTCGGCTCCATGGGCGCCAACACCGACCCCTCCAGGGTCATGCCCGGCAAGAAGATGGCCGGTCATCTGGGCGCCGAGCAGGTCACCATCCAGAACCTGCAGATTGTCAAGGTGGACGCCGAAAGCAATATGATAGCCATCCGCGGCGCCGTCCCCGGCCCCAAGGGCGGAGTGGTTTACATCAAGAACACCGTCAAGCTGAACCGTGTCAAGAACACACAGCAGCAGGGCGTCAGCAGCAACCCGCAGAAGGCTTCTGCAAGAAGATAACGGGGAGGAGGAATTATAGTGGCTAAAATCAATCTTAACGATATGGCCGGCAAGGTCGTCGGAGAAATAGAGCTTAACGACAGCGTTTTCGGCATCGAGCCCAATGTGGCCCTTATGCACGAGGTCGTCAAGAATTACAACGCCAATCAGCGTCAGGGCACACAGAGCACACTGACAAGAGCTGAGGTCAGAGGCGGCGGACGCAAGCCCTGGAGACAGAAGGGCACAGGCCGCGCCCGTCAGGGAAGCATCCGCTCTCCCCAGTGGACACACGGCGGTATCGCCCTCGGCCCCAAGCCCCGTTCCTATCGTTACACAATGAATAAGAAGGCCCGTCAGCTGGCTATGAGAAGCGCCCTGTCGGCCAAGTACGCCGCCGGCTCCATGGTGGTCGTCGACAACATCGCCCTGAATGAGATCAAGACAAAGTCCATGGTCAATTTCCTGAAGGCTGTTGGCTGCGAAAAGTCGGCTCTGATCGTCACACCGGCAGTTGAGAAGAACGTCGTAATGAGCGCCAGGAACATCCCCGGCGTCGAGACGACCTTTGCCTCTGTCATAAATGTCCGCGACATCCTGAAGGCCGACAAGTTCATCGTCGATCAGAAGGCTGTCAGCATGATCGAGGAGGTTTATTCCAAGTGAAAACCGTATACGATATAATCATCAGGCCGATAATCACCGAGAAATCGATGGAAGCGGTCGAGAGCAAAAAATATGTTTTCGAGGTCGCCCGCTCGGCCAATAAGATCGAGATACGCAAGGCTATCGAAGAAATCTTCGGAGTCAAGGTCCTGAGCGTCAACACAATGAACGTAAGGGGCAAGGAAAAGCGTATGGGCGTCCATGTGGGCAAGACGGCAGCCAGAAAAAAGGCTATCGTCCGTCTGAGCGAGGACTCCAAGCCCATCGAGCTGTTCGAGGGCATGGTCTAATCGGAGGCCTTTCGGTCTCGGCGGCTAAGGCCCGCCGAAGGTATACCGCGTAAAAGCGCGGTGCAAAACGACAAACTACAAGGAGTGAAAAAGCAGCATGGCTATAAAGAGCTATAAGCCTACCACAGCCTCGCGCAGACACATGACTGTGACTGATTATTCCGGGCTGAGCAAGGTCAAGCCGGAAAAGAGCCTTCTGGTCAAGAGCAAGAAGACAGCCGGCAGAAACAGCTATGGCAGGATCACCGTCCGTCATCACGGCGGCGGCAACAAGATAAAGTACAGGATTATCGACTTCAAGAGGGACAAGGACAATATGCCCGCCACGGTCATGACTCTGGAGTACGACCCCAACCGTTCGGCTCACATCGCCCTTCTTCAGTATGAGGACGGCGAGAAGAGATATATCCTGGCCCCCAACGGCCTCAACGTCGGCGACGTCATCTATTCGGGCGAGAACGCCGATATCAAGCCGGGCAACTGCCTGCCCCTGGCCAACATCCCTCTGGGTACCGTTATCCACAACATCGAGCTTTATCCCGGTCGCGGCGGCCAGCTTTGCCGCAGCGCCGGCACAGCGGCTCAGCTGATGGCCAAGGAGGGCGCCGCCGCTCAGGTCAGACTCCCCTCCGGCGAGGTCAGGTACATCAAGATGGGCTGCAAGGCCACCATCGGTCAGGTCGGCAACATCGACCATGAGAATGTCCATCTGGGCAAGGCCGGCAGAAAACGCCATCTCGGCGTCCGTCCCTCCGTCCGCGGCTCGGTCATGAACCCCAACGACCATCCTCACGGAGGCGGCGAGGGCAAGTCCCCCGTCGGCCGTCCCGGACCTGTTTCTCCCTGGGGCAAGCCGACACTGGGTTACAAGACCCGTAAGAAGAACCACCGCACTGACAAGCAGATTGTCAGACGCAGAAACGCCAAGTAAGAGAGAGGAGACACTTAAATGGGCAGAAGTACAAAGAAGGGTCCTTTTGTGGCTCCCGAGCTTCTCAAGAGGGTCATCGCCCTTAACGAGAGCGGAGATAAAAAGGTCCTGAAAACATGGTCGAGAGCTTCGACAATATATCCTCAGTTCGTCGGTCACACCATCGCCGTCCATGACGGCAGGAAGCATGTGCCTGTCTATGTGACAGAGGACATGGTCGGCCACAAGCTGGGCGAGTTTGCCCCCACGCGCACGTTCCGCGGCCATTCGGGCAACAAGAATAAGTAATGGAGGAAAATGAGATGGAAGCAAGAGCATATTTAAAGCATGTGCGCATCTCTCCCCGTAAGGTGCAGATAGTCTGCGACCTGATAAGGGGCAAGGATATGGGCGCGGCCGCTGCCATTCTGATGAATACTCCCAAGGCAGCAAGCGAGCATCTGACAAAGCTTTTAAAGAGCGCCGCGGCTAACGCCGAGAACAACTTCGAGATGGATCCCGCAAAGCTCTATATCTCCGAAGTGTTCGCCACAGGCGGCCCCATCATGAAGAGGGTACAGCCCCGCGCCCACGGCAGAGCTTACAGAATAAACAAGAGGACTTCGCACATAACCCTTGTCCTCAAAGAAAAAGAATAAGGTCAAGGAGGTTAGTTATGGGCCAGAAAGTTAATCCCCACGGTTTGCGCGTGGGCGTTATAAAAGGATGGGATTCCCGCTGGTTTGCCAAAGACGAACTTGTCGGTGACCTTTTGGTTGAGGATTATAATATCCGAAACTATCTCAAAAAGACACTCTATGCGGCAGGCGTGCCCCAGATCGAGATCGAGCGCACAAATGCCAATGTCCGTATCATAATTCACTGCGCCAAGCCCGGCATGATAGTCGGCAAGGGCGGCGCCGAGATTCAGAAGCTTGAGGAAGAGCTGACCGCCAAGATAGGCAAGCCCGTCAAGGTTTCCATCGTCGAGGTCAGGAACCCCGACCTCAACGCTCAGCTTGTTGCCGAGAATATCGCCTCTCAGCTCGAGAGAAGAATCAGCTTCCGCCGCGCCATGAAGCAGGCCATGGCCAGAGCCATGCGTCTGGGCGCCAAGGGCATCAAGACAACCGTTTCCGGCCGTCTGGGCGGAGCCGAAATCGCCAGAGTCGAGCATTACCACGAGGGCACAATTCCTCTGCAGACACTGCGCGCCGACATCGAGTACGGCTTTGCCGAGGCCACAACCACCTACGGCAAGATAGGCGTCAAGGTTTGGCTGTATAAGGGCGAGGTTCTCAAGGGCGATCCCAGGCAGTCCTCTGTCGAGGCTCCCCGCCGCGACAGGCGCGAGCGCCGTGACGGCGACCGCCGCCAGAGTAGGAACGGCGACCGCAGGCCGAACAACAGGGCTAACGGTCAGGGCAGACAGGGCCAGGGCAATGGCCGTCCCTACCGCCCCAATAACAACCGTCCGGCACCCAAGCAGGAAGGAGGAGCTCAGTAATGCTTTTACCTAAAAGAGTAAAATACAGGAGGGTACAGAGAGGCCGCATGAGAGGCAAGGCCACGCGCGGCAACACTGTTTCCAACGGCGAGTACGGCCTGCAGGCCGTCGAGCCCAAGTGGATAACCTCCAATCAGATCGAGGCGGCCCGTGTCGCCATGACCCGTTACACAAGGCGTGGCGGTCAGGTCTGGATAAAGATATTCCCCGATAAGCCCGTGACAAAGAAGCCGGCCGAGACCCGCATGGGTTCCGGTAAGGGCTCCCCTGAGTTCTGGGTTGCGCGCGTCAAGCCCGGCAGAGTTCTCTTCGAGATCGCCGGCGTGCCCGAGGATGTGGCCAGAGAGGCTTTGCGTCTGGCCAGTCACAAGCTGCCCCTCAAGACAAAGTTTGTCGCCAGAGAGGCAGACACGGTCAAAGAAACAGGTGGTGAGGTATGATGAAGGCAAAAGAGGTACGCGAGCTCTCCACAGAGCAGCTTAACACAAAGCTGGTCGAGCTGAAAAAGGATCTCTTTAATCTGAGGCTTCAGCACGCCGTCAACCAGCTTGATAATCCGCTGAAGATAGGCGAGGTCAAGCATGATATCGCCAGAGTCAAGACTGTTCTCCGCGAGCGTGAGCTCGCCGGTAAGGCTTAAGCGGCGAGGAGGATAAACAATGAGTGAAAGAGCTTTCCGCAAGACGAGGGTCGGCATGGTTGTCTCCGACAAGATGGATAAGACCATCGTCGTTGCAATAGAGGATAGAGTGCAGCATCCGCTGTACAAGAAGATAGTCAAATCGACCTATAAGCTGAAGGCCCACGACGAGAACAACGAGTGCGGCGTCGGCGACAGGGTCAGAGTGATGGAGACCAGGCCCCTTTCCAAGGATAAGAGATGGCGCCTTGTCGAAATCATAGAAAAAGCGAAGTAAGGAGGGATCGTCGTGGTACAGCAGGAATCTTATCTGCGCGTCGCTGACAACACCGGCGCAAAGGAAATAAAGTGCATCCGCGTTCTCGGCGGATCCACTCGCAGGTACGGCAATATCGGCGACGTCATCGTGGCTTCTGTCAGAAAGGCCGCTCCCGGCGGTCAGGTCAAGAAGGGCGAGGTCGTCCGCGCCGTTATCGTCCGCACAAGGAAAGGCCTGAGAAGGGCCGACGGCTCGTATGTGCGTTTCGACGAGAACGCCGCCGTCATCATCAAGGAAGACAAGACCCCCAGAGGCACGCGTATCTTTGGACCGGTTGCCCGTGAGCTGCGCGAGAAGGATTATATGAGAATCCTCTCCCTTGCTCCCGAAGTTTTGTAAGGAGGAAGCGCTGTGAATACACTGCATGTAAAAACAGGCGACACCGTCGTAGTGCTTTCCGGTAAGGATAAGGGCAAGCAGGGCAAGGTTCTGTCGGCCTCTCCCAAGCACGGCACGGTCATCGTCGAAGGAATAAATATCGCACAAAAGCACACCAAGCCCCGCAGGCAGGGCGAAGAGGGCGGCATCATCTCCAAGTCCATCCCCCTGAAGGCCTGCAAGGTCATGAGAGTTTGCCCCAAGTGCCAAAAGCCCACTCGTCCGGCTCACAAGCTGGGTGCCGACGGCAAGAAGATAACCGTCTGCAAGAAGTGCGGCGCCGAGATATAAGAAGGGGTAGGAGGTAAAGAAATATGTCTGAAAATTACACACCCCGTCTTAAGGCCAAGTACAACGAGGAGATCGCTCCGGCTTTGATGAAGAAGTTCGGCTACAAGAGCGTCATGCAGATCCCGAGGCTCGAAAAGATAACGGTCAACGTCGGATGCGGCGAGGCCAGAGACAACTCCAAGGTCCTTGACGCCGTTGTGAACGACCTTTCGATAATCACAGGCCAGAAGCCCGTCATCACAAAGGCCAGAAAGTCCATCGCCAACTTCAAGCTGCGTGAGCATATGCCCATCGGCGCCAAGGTCACACTGCGCCAGGACAAAATGTGGGAGTTCCTCGACAGGTTCTTCAACATCGCCCTGCCCCGTGTGCGCGACTTCCGCGGCATACAGAACGGCGGCTTTGACGGCCGCGGCAACTTTGCCATGGGCATCAAGGAGCAGCTCATCTTCCCCGAGATCGAGTATGACAAGATCGACAAGATCCGCGGCATGGACATCGTTTTCACAACGACAGCCGAGACAGACGAAGAGGCCAGAGAGCTGCTTGAGCTTCTGGGCGCTCCGTTCGCAAGGTAAAGGGAGGAGCAGTTAAATGGCAAAGAAAGCTATGATTTTAAAGCAGCAGAAGGGCAGCAAGTTTTCCGCCAGGAACTACAACCGCTGCAAAATCTGCGGCAGGCCCCACGCCTATCTGAGAGATTTCGGCGTATGCCGTATCTGCTTCAGAGAGCTGGCCTATAAGGGCCAGATCCCCGGCGTCAAAAAGGCCAGCTGGTAAACCGTTTTTTAAGGCGCTTCGGCGCCTGAGAATAGTGGAGGGGGCTGCCCCTGCCA
>CANSNO010000036.1 GCA_947648385.1 uncultured Clostridia bacterium | reverse complement strand
TTTCTCAGAAAAAGTAACGCCTTTTGGTTCTTTTGTGCGAACAAAAGAACGACCTGTTTTCGCCGCATAGCGGCGAACCTAAAGTACTTTACAAAAGCCCCGACGAAAGTCGGGGCTTTTTTGTCCGTTATGTCCGTCGCGGAGCGACGGAAAAAGACCTTTTAAGGCTCTTATTTCGCCGTAAACGGCGAAGTAAGACCTTTCTTTTCTTATCAGAAAAGAAACAAAAGGGATTTACTTTTTCTGAGAAAAAGTAACAAAAAGCAATTACAGGCCCATATTTACTTTAACGCTTACTTGTGCTAATATTGTTATATCTGATTGCAAGGGGAGTTTGAAAATGATTTTCAGAGTGTCGGCCGTATACGAGCGCGGAGACTTTGTCGGCTTCATGAAAGCCTATACAAACAGGGTGCCAAACCTGAGGATAATGAATAAAATATCATATATCGCCTGCCGCGCCGCCGGCGTTGTCATGATAGTATCCGGCCTGATAAATATTGCCATAGCCGTTTATTACGGCGCTTTCCTGCTGAAAAACGCCGCCATACATATAGCCATGCTGCTGGCGGGCGCCTTTCTGCTCAAGCTGCCGGTGAACGATCTTTCGGGCTATAAAATGTGGAACAAATATCAGGGCCAGGGAGCCAGAATAGACACCGAGTTTTATCAGGACGAATACAGAATAAAATATTTCGGCAACGACGTCCCACGTCCTTACGGCGAGATAAAGACCCTTTACAGCGATGACGAGAGGTTTTATCTATTCGTCAGTGAACAATCGGCCGACATAATCCGCAGAGATTGTTTTACACAGGGCAACGAGGAGGATTTTGCCGACTTTATAGCCGAAAAGACAGGCCTCCTGTGGGAGGGCTATGACTCTGCCGAGGCGCGAGCGGCGCGCGATGAGGACGGGGAGGATACGGAGGAAGAAAATGATAACCAGATGTAAAACGCTGGCCCGTTCGGCCATAGGTCAGGCCGGGGGGACGATATATCTTGTGGCGACGGCCTATATACTTGTGCCGATGGCCTTTTCACTTGTCATCGGTATGCAGGTCAACGTGCCGCAGGAAATGCTCTTTCTCGAGCCGACCGAAATGTTGAGCCGTCTGGCGGAAATGCTCAATCCGGCCCAGATGGCCTATCTGGCCGTGGGAAGCGTTATAACCTCTCTTGTCAGTATGTTTTTGAGTTACGGCTTCACATTCTGCACCCTAAAGGCCGCGAGGTATGAGCCGATAAGCTTCAACGACCTCTTTGCCGGGTTTAAAACTCCTGGCAGGGTGTTTCTGGCCAATGTCATTATCTATTTCAAAATGCTGGCATGGTCGATAATAACCTTTATCCCCATTCTCGTCCTCGGCGTGGTGGCTGTCTATTATATTTCCAGCACACGGGTCGGCATACTGGTCGGCGTGTGGATAACGGTCGTCGTCGCCCTTCTGCCCTTCCTGCTTATCAACATGAGGTATGAGCAGGCCTTGAGGATACTGGCCGACGATCCCATGGTTTCGGCCTCCGAGGCAGTTAGGCTGAGCGTTGAGATGATGAGGGGAAACGGGCTGAAACTCTTCAGCCTGAGGCTTTCGTTTATTCTGTGGTATTTTCTGGAGAGCATGACAAGGGGAATAACCGGCGTTTACAGCAAGCCCTATCTCATGTGCAGCGAGGCGGCCTTTTACGATGAAATATCAAGCGGCTTCGTCATAAGGCCCGAGGGAACCTCGGGCGGCGAAAGACGGTTTGAGAACGCAAAACAGGATTTCGACAGCCTGAGATAAATATACTATTTTAAAAACCCCTCTCCGAAAGGAGAGGGGTTTTCTATAATTTCTATCAGTTTGATAAGATTTGTCGATAAAGCTGGATTTTTCATTTGCTATACTTTATAATTTTAATCAGATTTATCTATAAACCATTTTTCAAAGGGGACAGGACATGAAGAGAATATATTTCGACAACGGCAGCACGTCATTTCCCAAGGCTCCCGGCGTTTCCGACGCCGTCAAGGAGCTGATGGATATGGGGGCCTTCAATATAAACAGGGGAGGATATGAAGAGGCCTACGAGATATCGGGGCAGGTGCTGGAGACGAGGCAGATGCTGAAAGAGATGTTCGACTTTGAGCTTACGAAAAACGTCGTTTTCACCCCCAGCGTCACATATTCCCTCAATTACATAATCAAGGGCTTTTTAAAGCCCGGAGACCATGTGGTGACAAGCTCGATGGAGCATAACGCCGTCATCCGTCCCCTTGTACAGATGGAAAAGACGGGGGTGGAGGTCGACTGCGCCATGGCCGACGACCGCGGCGTCCTTGACCCTCAGAGGGTGGAGGAGCTGATAAAACCCCATACAAGGGCCGTCGTCATGTCGGCCGCCTCCAATGTCTGCGGCACCTTTTTGCCCCTAAGGGAGGTTGGCGAGATATGCCGCCGTCATAATATAGAGTTTATCGTCGACAGCGCCCAAATGGCCGGGGCATTCCCCATGAGCATGAGGGAGCTGAACATCTCCTGCCTTACCTTTACGGGACACAAGAGCCTCCTGGGGCCTCAGGGCGTCGGGGGTATGCTGATAAGCGAGAGAATGGCAGAGGAGACCGAGCCTATCATCGCCGGAGGCACGGGAAGCGTCTCACATCTCGAGACAATGCCCGACTTTATGCCCGACAGGTTCGAGGCCGGGACGATGAACCTGCCCGGCATCATCGGCCTGCGCGCCGCCCTGCTTCACCACAAAAAGGTGGGCATGGGTACGATAGCCGCCCACGAGCTTGACCTGACCATGGCCTTTATAAACGGCCTGTCGGAGATAAAGGGGGCCCATATAGCCGGGCTTAAGGAGCGCGAGGGCCGCGCCGCCATCGTCTCGGTGGATTTTAAGGAGGATGACAACGCGAGGGTCGCCTTTGAACTGGAGAACAAATACGGCGTCATGACACGTGTCGGCCTCCATTGCGCGCCCAGAGCCCACAAGAGCCTCGGCACCTATCCCGAGGGTACTGTGCGCTTCTCCTTTGGCCACGGCAATAGCCTCGACGAGGTCGATTTTTGTCTCGACGCGCTGAAAAAGATTTTGGGTGGTAAATAATAAAAACCCCGCTAAGGGCGGGGTTTAGAATAACATTATGTCCGTCGCGGAGCGACGGAAAACAGGTCGTTCTTTTGCACGCGCAAAAGAACTAAAAGGCGTTACTTTTTCTGAGAAAAAGTAACAAAAAGCAGACTAATAAACTCTTATGGCTTTGCCGTCAAAGTCTTTGACATAGCCCACAACGGCGGCTTCGTCTCCGCCGTCCTTCAAGCGTCGTGCCAGCGCCTCGGCCTCCCTCTCGTCGACGGCTATAAGCAGGCCGCCCGAGGTCTGGGGGTCGTATAAAAGGTCGCTCAGCTCGAGGGGGATGTCGGCGGCCATTACGACGTCGTCCTTGAGATATCCCATGTTGTTATAGGCTCCGCCGGGCACAAGCCCCTCTCTGGCCAGTTCAAGTGCCTTGGGGTGGACGGGTATGCCGGAGGTGAAAAGCTCTATGGTCCTGCCGCTGCCCTTTGCCATCTCGGCGGCGTGGCCCAGCAGGCCGAAGCCGGTGACGTCGGTGCAGGAGGAGACGTTAAAGCCGCTCATCGCCTCCTGGGCGTATTTGTTGAGGCGGCTCATTATGGCCACCATGTCTTTATAATCCTTTTCGGGCAGCATTTCGGCCTTGGCGGCCGTCGACAGCACGCCGCTGCCGAGGGTCTTGGTCAGTATAAGTATGTCGCCCTCTCTGGCCGTCGAGTTGGCCAGCACCTTTTTGGGATGGGCATAGCCCGTGACGCAGAGGCCGTATTTCGGCTCGTTGTCCTCTATGGTGTGGCCGCCGGCTATTATGGCCCCGGCCTCGATGACCTTGCTGTAGCCTCCCTGAAGTATCTCCTCCATTATCTTCAAATCGAGACAGGAGGGGAAGCAGATGAGGTTCATGGCTATCTTGGGCGCGCCGCCCATGGCGTAGATATCGCTGAGGGCGTTGGCCGCCGCAACCTGTCCGAAGGTATAGGGATCGTCGACGACGGGAGGGAAAAAATCCACCGTCTGTATCATGGCGAGTTCCTCGTTTATTTTATAGACCGCGGCGTCGTCGCTGGTGTCAAAACCGACAAGCAGATTGTCGTCGCTGAAATGAGGCAGCCTTGAAAGGATGCCGCTTAGGACTCCCGGCCCTATTTTGGCCCCTCAGCCGCCGCTGGAGCTCAGCTCGGTCAGTCGGATATTTTTAGACATTTGGGAAGCCCTCCTTTTCTTGAGATTCAGTCCATCATGATTGTACAGTTTTTTTCTCAAAATATCAATAGCAATATTATTTTATACGGTTTTTTGATTTTCTGATAGGGAAGTGGTATAAATGCATTTCAAACAGCTTGAGGTTTTTGTCAACGTCGTCAGGCTCAAAAGCTTTTCAAAGG
Source organism: uncultured Clostridia bacterium (assembly GCA_947648385.1). Lineage (GTDB taxonomy): Bacteria > Bacillota > Clostridia > Oscillospirales > Butyricicoccaceae > RGIG1902. The sequence continues at coordinate 12,368 of CANSNO010000036.1, read as the reverse complement.
CGGCCGAGGTCGTCTATCTTTCACAGCCGACCGTCAGCGCCCATGTAAACGCCCTTGAGGAGGAGCTGGACACCAAGCTCATCGTCCGCTCGACAAAGGAGGTATACCCCTCCAAGGCCGGCAAAATATTTTATAAATACGCCCTTGATATGCTGGATATGCGCGACGCCGCCGTGGCCGAGGTCAAAAGCGCATCGACCCAGGTCAAGGGTATGCTGGAGGTGGCCGCTTCCACCGTGCCGTCCCAGTATCTGCTGCCGAGAGCCATGCCGACCCTGCTGGAAAAATATCCCCAGCTGACCTTTTCAATCAAACAGTATGACAGCGTCGAGGTGGTACACAGGATAATCGACATGGACGCCGAGATAGGGGTGACGGGGGCCATGTTTGAAAAAAGCGGCTGCGTTTTTGAGCCTGTGGCCCGTGACCGCCTTGTCATCATCACGCCAAACACCCCCGAGTTCGCGGCTCTGGGGGGCAAAATAACCCCGGAAATAATAAGGAACAGCCGCTTTATCTCCCGTGAGTACGGCTCGGGCACAAGAAAGGAATCGGAAAACTTCCTGCGCACCATAGGCGTCGACCCCTCCGCCCTTAAAACAGCCGTCCAACTGGAGAGCACCGAGAGCATAATCCAGGCCGTCAAAAACAATCTGGGCATCTCCATCGTCTCGAAATACGCCTGTGAGGATTGCCTGGTTTCGGGCGGCATACTGGCTTTTGACTATGAAAGCCCCGGTCTCGACAGGAACTTTTATGCCGTTTACCGCAAGAACAGGCCCCTATCTCCGGCGGCCGCCGCCTTTGTCAAGGGCATGAAGGAGAGATTTTTCGGCGAATAACAGGCATATATCTTCAAATACTCCCCTCAGAGATTTTCTGTGGGGAGTTTTTTACCTGACCTCTTTTCCTTGGCTTCCTTACACTGAGGAGCCAAGAAAAGCAAGCCCTTAGAGCGGCGCTTGCGCCGTCCGGCGGCAGTCCGCCGTAACGATTTTGACGGATTTATTCCGGCAAAATCTATTTAAATAAAAAGGGGGCCCCACAAAATCATGGATTTTGTGGGGAGAGTTTAGAAAAAGTTTATTTTTCTCTTGCAATAGACCCTATATGTGATATAATAAAATAAGATAGTTAGTCAGGCTAAATATTCTCGCGGAAGGAGCCGACACATGGTCAGGATAGTCAGCGACACGGCCTCGCTTTTCACGGTTGAAAGCGGAAGGGAGGCCGGAATAGATATTCTTCCCCTCAACGTCACCATAGGCGGCAGGACATATAAGGAGATAGAGGAGATAAGCGCCCGGGAGATGCTGGAAAAGATATCCGAGGGCCACATCCCCACCTCCAGCCAGCCGGCCCCGGCCGACATAATGGAGGTCTATGAAAAGGCCACCGAAAAGGACCCCGTCCTTTATATCACAATGGCCGACGGCCTTTCGGGCACCTATCAGACGGCCTGCGGCGTCAGGGAATCCATGCCCAATAAGGAACATATAACCGTTCTCAACTCGCGCACACTCTGCGGCCCTCAGGAGGCCATAGTCAAAAAGGCCGTCAGGCTGGCCGAGAGGGGTCTCGGCGTCGATGAGATAGTCGGCAGGCTGGAGGAGAACATAAACAGCAGCAAATCTTTCCTTATACCTCAGGATTTTGACTATCTCAGGCGCGGCGGCAGGCTGTCCCCGGGGGCCTCCCATGTGGGCAGTCTTTTAAAGCTGACTCCCCTGCTGGTCCAAAGCCCCGACGGCATGAGGCTTGACAAGGCGGCCATCTGCCGCGGTTTCGGCAAGGCCGTTGAAAAGTGTATCGAGGGCTTTAAGCGCGTCGGCGTCGACGAGAGGTATGTCATCAGCATCTGCCATGCCGGCACCCCCGAGCAGGGCAGGCAGGCCTATACGATGATATCCGACGCCCTCCGCGGCGTGGCGCTGGAGCTGGGGGAGCTGACCCCGGCCTTTATAACCCAGGGTGGGCCGAGGTGCGTTTCGATACAGGCGATAATAAGAATATGAGATAAAAAGCTGTGCCCGGCACAGCTTTTTTTTAAGGCGCGCCTTTCTTTGAAAAAATGTAAAAAGATATGGAAACCGGGGGCGGAATATGGTATAATTTTTCCGTAAATATAAGGAGAAAAATATGAGCGAAAAAATGATAAGACAGCTTCAGGGGCCTGACCTTGAAGAGGCGCTGGCTCTCGTCTGGGAGGTATTCGCCGAGTTCGAGGCCCCCACCTTCAGCGACGAGGGCATAGAGGAGTTCTGGAGCTTTATCGACCTTGAATATATGACCATGCAGGTGGGCGAGGGGGCCATGACCTTCTGGGGCGCCTTTGAGGACGACTATCTCGTGGGCGTGTGCGCTTTCCGCGGCCTCGACCATATAGCCCTTTTGTTTGTCGACCCCGAGTATCAACGCAGGGGGATCGCCACATCCCTTGTAAAAAAGGCGGTAGGCGACTGCAAAAGGCTCGACCCGTCAATCGACAGGGTGACGGTCAACTCGTCGGAATACGCCCGTCCCTTTTACGAGGCCATGGGCTTTGAGGCCACGGGGCCGCTGACGGTTGACAGCGGGATAAGATATATACCGATGATGATAAAGGCGGAAAGGGAGTAATAAAAATGGATTGGAACCAAGGACTTGAGCTTTTAAAAAAATACAACAAAGAGGAGTTTCACATCACCCACGGCATGACCGTCGGCGGCTGTATGGGCGCGCTGGCCGAAAAGCTGGGCTACGGCGACGAAAAGGAGCATTGGAGCCTTGTGGGTCTGCTTCACGACATAGATTATGAGATGTGGCCCGAGGAGCATTGCGTCAAGGCCGTCGAGCTTTTAAAGGACGCCGGCTTTGACGATGAGTTTATACACAATGTCTGCTGTCATGGATACGGCATGACGGGCACCGACGCAAAGCCCGAAAAGGAGATGGAAAAGGTCCTCTTCGCCGTCGACGAGCTGACGGGGCTTATCGGGGCCGCCGCCCTTATGAGACCCTCCAAAAGCGTCGGCGATATGGAGCTGAAATCCCTGAAGAAGAAATACAAGGACAAGAAGTTTGCCGCCGGCTGCTCCCGTGAGACGATAGCCGAGGGAGCCGAGCTGCTGGGCTGGGAGCTGGACAGGCTTTTGGAGGAGACTTTGGAGGCAATGAAGGCGCTTGAGGCTCAAAAATAAAAAAACAGGCTCAGGCGTGAAAAAAGTGTTGCGCCTGAGCCTTTATCATGGTATAATTAAAAAAATTTGGCGTGAAATAAAAAATCATATAAAGAGAGGTATTTGACATGGGGAAAAACCTGCTTAAGCTCAGCGATTTATCGACCGACGAAATAGTGTCCATCATTGACAGAGCCGAGATGTTTTGTCAGGGGACAGATATTCCCAATTTCAGCGACAAAATAGCCTGCAATATGTTTTTTGAGCCTTCGACTCGCACCCAATACAGCTTTAATGTGGCTGAACTTCGTTTGGGAATGCGGGTCGTTTCTTTTAACCCCGGGGCTTCCTCTCTCAACAAGAACGAGAGCATTTACGACACGGTCAAGACCTTTGATTCCTTCGGCCCCGACGCCATCGTCATAAGGCACACGCAAAACGAATATTACAACGAGCTGCTGGGCCATATAAACGCCGCCCTGCTGAACGGCGGCGACGGCACGGGCAACCACCCCACCCAGTCTCTGCTGGATTTGATGACCATAAAGCAGGAGTTCGGTTCCTTCAAGGGTCTCAAGTGCGTCATCGCCGGAGACATTTCCCATTCCCGTGTGGCCCACACCAACTATGAGGTCATGCGCCGCCTCGGCATGGAGGTCGTCACGGCAGGCCCCGACGAGTTTCTTGAAAAGACCCTTGACAGGGAGGACTTTGACAGGGCCGTCGAGACCTCTGACATAGTCATGATGCTGAGGGTTCAGCACGAGCGCCACGCCGAGACCATGAACATGACCGTGGAGCAGTACCACAAGGCCTACGGCCTGACCGTCGAGAGGGAAAAGAGGATGAAGGACAGGGCCATCATCATGCACCCGGCCCCCGTCAACAGGGATGTGGAGCTGGCCGACTGTCTGATGGAATGTCCTCGCTCGAGGATATTCAAACAGATGTCAAACGGCGTCTTTATCCGCATGGCGGCCCTTGAAAGGGCGGTGAAATAATGGCGCTGCTGCTCAAAAACGGAAATGTTTTTCAGGACGGGCAGTTTGTCAGAGCCGACGTCCTTATAGATAACGGCCTTATCGCCGCTGTCGGCGAGAATATATCTCAAGGCGGAGCCGAGGTCGTCGACTGCGAGGGGAAAACAGTCACCCCCGGCCTTGTCGACCTGCACGTCCACCTGCGCCAGCCCGGCTTTGAATACAAGGAGACGATAAAAAGCGGCTCGGAAGCGGCGGCGGCCGGGGGCTTTACAACCGTCTGCGCCATGCCCAACCTGAATCCCGTGCCCGACAGCCTGCCCCATTTGAGGGAGGAACTTGACATAATCGAAAGGGACGCCGTCATAAACGTCCTGCCCTTCGGAGCCATAACGGTGGGCGAAAAGGGACAGGAGCTTGCCGATATCGAGGCCATGGCCCCCTACTGTGTCGGCTTTTCCGACGACGGCAAGGGAGTCCAAAGCGGAGAAATGATGGAAGCGGCCATGGAGCTTGTCAAAAGGTCTGACAGCTTTATCTCGGCCCACTGTGAGGACGAGAGCCTTTTGGAGGGCGGTGCGATACACAAGGGCGAATACGCCGAGAAGCACGGCATGAAGGGTATCTCCTCGGCCTCGGAGGCCGAGCCGATAGCCCGAGACGCGGAGCTGGCCCGAAAGACGGGGGTCAGATACCATGTCTGCCATATCTCGGCCAAGGAGAGCATCGAACATATAAGGGAAGCCAAGGCAAATGGCGCCAATGTCACCTGCGAGGTGACCCCCCACCACATAGCCCTCAGGGATATCGACATAACTGAGGACAGCGGCCGCTTCAAGATGAACCCTCCCCTCAGAGGGGACGGGGACAGACAGGCCATATGGCAGGGGCTTAAGGACGGGACTATTGACTGTATAGCTACCGACCACGCCCCCCATTCGGCCGAGGAAAAGGGCAGGGGGCTTGAAAAGAGCGCCTTCGGCACGGTGGGCAGCGAGACGGCCTTTGCCGTCAGCTACACGACGCTGGTAAAAAACAATAATGTCATAAGCCTTGAACGCCTTGTGGAGCTTATGACCTCGGCCCCCGCCGCCATCATCGGCAGAAAGGCCGAGATAAAGGCCGGCCAAAGGGCCGACATAGCCGTCTTTGACCTTGAAAAGAAGTTTACCGTCGACCCTAAAGACTTTGTGTCCATGGGCAAAAGCTCACCCTTTGAGGGCAGAGAGCTTTGGGGACAGACCGAGCTGACCGTCTGCGGCGGAAAAATCGTATACAGGAGGTAAGGCAGGGTGGAACAGAACAAAAAAATTGTTTTCGAGAACGGCAGAGAGTTTCGCGGCTTCGGCTTCGGGGCCGATATTGAGACGGTGCAGGAGGTGGTTTTCAACACCTCCATGGTGGGCTATCAGGAGATAATGTCCGACCCCTCCTATTGCAACCAGATTGTCAACATGACATACCCCCTCATAGGCAACTACGGCCTCGCCGACGAGGACTATGAGACAAAGACGCCCAAGATAGGCGGCTTTATTGTCAGGGAGTATAACGACACCCCCTCCAACTTCCGCTATACAAAGACACTTTCCCAGGAGCTGGAGGAAAACGGCATACCCGGCATCGCCGGAGTCGATACCCGTCTTATCACAAGGATGATAAGGAACGAGGGCAGTATGCGCGCCATCATCACAGATATAAACGTCTCCGCGGAGGAGGCCCAGGAGCGTATGTCGGCCGTGTCCATCCCCCACGACCAGGTTTCAAAGGTCTCCTGTAAAAAGATATGGTACAGCCGCACGCCCAACTTTAAATACAACGTCGTCGCCGTCGACTGCGGCATAAAGCACAATATCATCCGCAAGCTCAACCGGTGCGGCTGCAATGTGGTCATAGTCCCCTATGACACCACAAGCGAAAAAATAATGTCCCTCAGGCCCGACGGGGTTTTTCTCTCCAACGGCCCCGGCGACCCCGAGGACGTCACCCCCGTCATTGAAATGGTAAAGCAGATACAGGGCAGGGTGCCCATATTCGGCATCTGCCTTGGCCACCAGATGATAGCCCTTGCCAACGGCGGCAGGACATACAAGATGAAGTTCGGCCACCGCGGCGGCAACCACCCCGTCAAGAACCTTTTGACCGACAAGGTGGAGATAACCTCCCAGAACCACTCCTACGCCGTCGAGCCTGAAAGCCTCAAAGGCTCGGGCCTCGAGGTGACACATATAAACCTGCTGGACAACACTGTGGAGGGCATGAGGAGACCCTCTGACCTGCTCTTCTCGGTGCAGTATCATCCCGAAAGCGCCCCCGGCCCCCAGGACAGCGGATATCTCTTTGATATTTTCGTCGATAACATGAAGCAGTTTATGGCAAAGAGAGGTGCGGAAAATGCCTAAAAGAACAGACCTTAAAAAGATTCTCGTCATCGGCTCCGGCCCCATCGTCATCGGACAGGCCGCCGAGTTCGACTATTCGGGCACGCAGGCCTGTCTGGCCCTCAAGGAGCAGGGCTATGAGGTCATACTTGTCAACTCCAACCCGGCCACCATCATGACCGACACCGACATAGCCGACAAGGTTTATATGGAGCCTTTGACCCTTGAATATGTGGCCAAAATAATCAGGATGGAGAGACCCGACGCCCTTTTGCCCACACTGGGTGGTCAGACGGGCCTCAATCTTGCCATGCAGCTTGCCAAAAAGGGCGTTTTGCGCGAATGCTCCTGCGAGATACTGGGCACCAGCTTTTCATCCATAGAGCAGGCCGAGGACAGGGAGCTTTTCCGCGACCTTTGCCGCTCGATAGGCGAGCCGGTCATAGATTCCGAGATAGCCCATTCCATAGAAGAGGTGCAAAAGGCGGCCCACGAGATAGGCTTCCCCGTCGTACTGCGTCCGGCCTTTACCCTCGGCGGCACAGGCGGCGGCTTTGCCGACAACGATGAGGAGCTGCTCGAGCTGGCCGAGAACGCCCTCAGGCTTTCCCCCGTCTCTCAGGTTTTGGTCGAGAAATCGGTCAGGGGCTACAAGGAGATTGAATACGAGGTCATGAGGGATAAAAACGACACGGCCATCGCCGTCTGTAATATGGAAAACTTCGACCCTGTCGGCGTCCACACGGGCGACTCGATAGTCGTTTGCCCCTCCCAGACCCTGACCAACAGGGAATATCATATGCTTCGCGACGCCGCCTTGAGGCTCATAAGGGCCCTCAAGATAGAGGGCGGATGCAACGTGCAGTTTGCCCTTGACCCCTATTCATTCAAATATTATGTCATCGAGGTCAACCCCCGTGTCTCCCGTTCCTCGGCGCTGGCCTCCAAGGCCAGCGGCTATCCCATAGCAAGGGTCTCGGCCCTCATCGCCACCGGCATGAGGCTGGACGAGATAATGCTGGCCAACACTCTGGCCTCCTTTGAGCCGGCTCTTGACTATGTTGTCTGCAAGATAGCTCGCTTCCCCTTCGATAAGTTCGGCAGCGCCTCGCGCAGCCTCGCGACCCAGATGAAGGCTACGGGCGAGGTCATGGCCGTCGGCCGCACAATGGAGGAGAGCCTGCTCAAGGCCGTCAGGGGCCTCGAGCAGGGGGTCTGCCATATTCACCTCCCGAAGTTTGACGACATGGAGGAAAAGGAGCTTTTCGAGAACGTCAAAAACCCCAATGACGAGAGGCTTTACGCCATCGCCGAGCTGCTGCGCCGCGGCGTCGATCCCATGATAATATGCGAGCTGAGCAAGATAGACTTTTTCTTTATCGACAAGATAAAGCACATCGTCAAGACCGAAAAGAAGGTCAGGGAGAATATCGGCAGTATAGAAATCCTCAAAAAGGCCAAAAAGCTGGGCTTTTCCGATAAATATATCGGCCGATGCTGGAATATGGACGAAAAGGAGATATTCCGCCTGAGAAAGCGGGAGAACATCATGCCCGTCTATAAGATGATAGACACCTGCGCCAGCGAGTTCGAGAGCTATGTCCCCTATTTCTACTCCACCTATGAGGAGGAGAACGAGTCGATAGTCACCGATAAAAAGTCGGTCATAGTCCTTGGCGCGGGCCCCATCAGGATAGGCCAGGGCGTCGAGTTCGATTTCTCCACCGTTCACGCCATATGGGCCATAAAAGAGGCCGGATACGAGGCCATAATCATCAACAACAACCCCGAGACGGTTTCCACCGATTACACAATGAGCGATAAGCTCTATTTCGAGCCTCTCTGCGTCGAGGACGTCATGAACATCATCGAGCTTGAAAAGCCCTACGGCGTAATAGTCACCCTCGGCGGCCAGACGGCCATCAATCTGGCCGACAAGCTGGAGGATTTGGGCGTGCCCATCATCGGCACTTCGGTCGAGGCCATCGAGAGGGCCGAAAACCGCGACAGCTTTGAAAAGCTGATGGAGCGCCTCGGCATCCCCCAGCCGACGGGCAAGGCCGTCACCAATGTGGAGGACGGCGTCAGAGTGGCCGAGGAGATAGGTTATCCCGTCCTTGTCAGGCCCTCATATGTTCTGGGTGGCCGCGCCATGCAGATAGTGACGGGCGAGGAAGAGCTGAGGCGTTATTTCAGAGAGGCCATTATAGCCAGCGCCGAATCCCCCGTACTTGTCGATAAATACATCTCGGGCAAGGAGCTGGAGATCGACGCCGTCTGCGACGGCGAGGATGTCTATATCCCCGGCATAATGGAGCACGTCGAGCGCACGGGCGTCCATTCGGGCGACTCGATAAGCGTTTACCCCACCTTCTCGGTCGACCAAAAGGCCAAGGACACCATAGTCGATTATACCGTCAAGCTGGGCGTCGGTATCGGCATCAAAGGCCCCTTCAATATCCAGTTTATCGTCGACAGGCAGTCGAACGTATATGTCATCGAGGTCAACCCCCGTTCCTCCCGTACCGTTCCATTCCTCTCCAAGGTGACGGGGGTCAAGATGGCCAATATAGCCACCAAGGTGGCTTTGGGCCAGACACTCAAGATGCAGGGCCTCGGCACGGGAGTGGCTCCCGAGAAAAAGAGATGGTATGTCAAGGCGCCTGTTTTCAGCTTTTCCAAGATAACCGGCGTCGACGCCTACCTCTCTCCCGAGATGAAGTCGACGGGCGAGGCCATCGGCTATGACGACACATTAAACAGGGCGCTTTATAAGGCGCTGAAAGCCTCAAACCTGAGGGTCGAAAATTACGGCACGGTGTTTGTCACCATAGCCGACGAGGACAAACAGGACGCCCTCGAGCTGATAAGGCGCTTTTATAACCTCGGCTTTAATATCGAGGCCACGGCCGGCACGGCCGATTTCCTCAAAAAGAACGGCATAAGGACCAAGGCCAGAAAGAAGATAAGCGAGGGCAGCGAGGAGATCCTCGATTCCCTCAAGCAAGGCCATGTGACATATGTGATAAACACCCAGTCCCACAGCGGAAGCAATATGGACGGCATTATGATACGCCGCGCCGCCGTCGAGCACAATGTCACCATGTTTACCTCTCTCGATACCGTCTCGGTGCTTCTCGATGTGCTGGAGGAGATAACGGTCGGCGTTTCGACGATAGATATGTAAAGGGAGGTAAATATGACAAAGGGTTTTTACGAGATAGTTTCCAATAAAATGCTGGCCCTTGACACATACGAGATGGTTTTGAGGGGGGACACCTCCTCCCTCAAAAATCCCGGCCAGTTTATCAATATCGCCCTCGAGGGGCTTTATCTCAGGCGTCCTATTTCGGTCTGCCACTATGAGGAGGGCCTTATCACGATAATCTATAAGGTGGTCGGCAAGGGCACAAGGCAGATGTCGGAAATGGCGGCCGGAGAAAAGCTGGATGTCCTCTGCGGCCTCGGAAACGGCTTTGACGTGACAAAGGCCGAGGGAAAGCGCGCCGCCGTCATCGGCGGAGGCGTGGGCGTGCCCCCTATGTATGACGTGGCAAGAAGGCTGATAAAGAACGGCGTAAGGGTGACGGCCATTCTGGGCTTCGCCACAAAAGAGGCCGCCTTTTATATTGACGAGTTCAAGGCTTTGGGCGCCGAGGTGCTTGTCACCAGCGACGACGGCACCCTCGGCATAAAGGGCTTTGTAACCGACGCTTTAAAGGGGACCGACTGTGATTATTTCTTCGCCTGCGGCCCCCAGCCCATGCTCAAAAGCCTCCACAGGACGGGGCTTCCCGGCCAGCTCTCCTTTGAGGAGAGGATGGGCTGCGGTTTTGGCGCCTGCATGGGCTGCACCTGCCACACCCTTGTGGGCGACAAGCGCGTCTGCAAGGACGGCCCCGTATTTCTCACCTCGGAGGTGACCTTTGATGAATAACAGGCTTGAAACGACGCTCAGCGGCATAAAGCTCAAAAACCCCGTCATCCCGGCCAGCGGCACCTTCGGCTTCGGGCTGGAGATGGCCGAGTTTTACGACCTCAACATTTTGGGCGGCATAAGCCTCAAGGGCACGACGGGGGAGGCGCGCTACGGCAACCCCACCCCCAGAATAGCCGAGACGAGGGAGGGTATGCTCAACGCCATCGGCCTCCAGAACCCCGGGGTGGATACCGTCGTCACACATGAGCTGCCGGCGGTCAGGAAGCTTTATGACGGCGTACTGCTGGCCAATATATCGGGCTTTTCGGTTGAGGAGTATGTGACTGTCGCCAAAAAGTTCGACAAGGCTCCCGAGATAGACATTCTGGAGGTCAACATAAGCTGTCCCAACGTCCGCCACGGCGGCATGGCATTCGGCACCGACCCCTCGGCGGCAAAAGAGGTGACCATGGCCGTCAAGGAAGCCACCAATAAACCCGTTTATATGAAGCTCTCCCCCAATGTCACCGATATCGCCGCCATCGCGTCAGCCTGCGCCGAGGGCGGAGCCGACGGCATAACCCTTATAAACACTCTGCTCGGCATGGTGATAGACCCCCGTACGGGCAGGCCGATAGTCAGCACAAAGATGTCGGGCTTTTCGGGGCCGGCCATAAAGCCTGTGGCCCTCAGAATGGTCTATCAGGTGGCTCAGGCCGTCAAACTGCCCATTATCGGTGTGGGCGGAATATCGACGGCCGACGATGTGATAGAGTTCATGTCGGCAGGAGCGTCGGCCGTGCAGGTGGGGGCGCAAAACCTTGTCAACCCCTTTGCCTGTCCCGATATTATAGCCGACCTGCCAAAAAAGATGGACGAGTATGGCATAAAAAATATAACCGATATCATAGGAAGGAGCCTTACATTATGAGCGAGAGAGATGTAATTGTTGCCTGCGACTTCAAAAACAGGGCTGACACAATGGCCTTTTTGGAGCAGTTTAAGGAGGAAAAACCCTTTGTCAAGATAGGCATGGAGCTTTTCTACGGCGAGGGGCCCGACATCGTCAGGGAGATAAAGGCCAGAGGCCACAAGCTTTTCCTCGACCTCAAACTTCACGATATACCCAATACGGTCAACAAGGCTATGAAAAATCTGGCCCGTCTGGGCGTCGACATGACAAACGTCCACGCCGCCGGAACGATAGACATGATGAGGGCGGCTCTGGAGGGTCTGGCCGAGGGGGCCGAGGGCGAGAGGGCAAAGCTCATCGCCGTCACACAGCTGACAAGCACAAGCCAGGAGAGGATGCAGAAGGAGCTGTTAATTCCTAACACCATGGAGGAGACGGTCGCCCATTACGCGAGAAACACCAAGGAGGCCGGGCTGGACGGCGTCGTCTGCTCGCCCCTTGAGGCGGCAATCGTCAAAAACGCCTGCGGAAGCGGCTTTATTACGGTCACCCCCGGCATCAGATACCCCGACGGCAATCAGGGCGACCAGTCGAGGGTCATGACCCCGGCCAAGGCTCGCGAGACAGGCACCGAGTATATCGTCGTCGGCCGCCCCATAACTCAGGCCCCCGACGTCGTCGCCGCCTACCGCAGAGTTTGCGGAGACTTCTTGGGTAAATAAGAACTTCTCATATACGGAGTGCAGACAGCCTAAAGGCGGCGGCGACGTCCTCGCCGCAAGTGCGGCGTAACGATTTTGCCGAATTGATTTCGGCAAAATCTATTAAATTAAATGGGGGCCACGCAAAATCAAAGATTTTGTGGGGAAACGGTCGCCGCCTACCGCAGAGTTTGCGGAGACTTCTTGGGTAAATAAGAACTTCTCATATACGGAGTGCAGACAGCCTAAAGGCGGCGGCGACGTCCTCGCCGCAAGTGCGGCGTAACGATTTTGCCGAATTGATTTCGGCAAAATCTAT
>CANSNO010000035.1 GCA_947648385.1 uncultured Clostridia bacterium | reverse complement strand
ATATTGTCTCGGGCTATCTTTACCGCCTTCGGTGAAATATCGGCAAGCAGGCAGGTGATGGGATTGCGCGAAAACCTTGTAAGGGCTATGCCGACGCACCCCGTGCCGCAGCACAAATCCAGCACCCTGACACGGGCGCGGCTGTTTATAAAGCCGAGAGCCTCCTCCACCAGCGTCTCGGTGTCGGCCCGCGGTATGAGTGTGTCCTCGCTCACCTTGAAATCGAGGCCGTAAAACTCCCATTTGCCTATTATGTGCTGAAGCGGCACGCCCGAAAGTCGGCGGTCGGTCAGCCTTTTTATTTCGGCTATACCGCTGTCAAAAAGCAGCTCGCGCTTTTTTGCGAAAAAGGTGTTTTCGTCTATACCCAGAGCCTTGCAAACAAGCTCCCTCGCCTCGATGTCGCTGCCCGAAACACCCTTGGCGTGCAGAGCCTTACGGACGTCGAGATAGGCGTCGTTTATGGAAATTACCATCTGTCATCCTCCTCTCCCTGAGGGATGACCTGCTTTATGGCCTCAATGGCCACCTCTATCATACTGTCGTCGGGCTCGACGGTGGTGAAACGCTGCATGAACAGCCCGGGAGCCGTCAGAATCCTAGTGAAGCGGTTGTCATGTCTGCCGACACAGCGGTTTATCTCATAGCTTATGCCCACAATGACAGGCAACATGAGCAGCCTTATGACAAGCCTCATCCACATGGTGCGCCATGTGAAAACCGACATGACAAGGGTGCTGACAATGACGACGACAAAAAGGAAGCTCGTGCCGCATCTTGGATGAAATCGGGATTGGGGCCTGACGTTTTCAACCGTCAGCTCAAGCTGCTTTTCATAGCAGAATATGGTCTTGTGCTCGGCCCCGTGGTACATATATGTACGGTGTATGTCCTTCTGCTTTGATGTAATTATTATAAAGGCCAGAAATATGACAATCCTGACAAGACCCTCAAGGGCGTTTTTGACTATACCCTTTTCGATAAAGGAAAAAAGGCCGGCAATGACGGTGGGCAACAGGATAAAAAGGCCGACAGGCATGGCCATGCCGAGGAGTACGGCGATACCCATGGTTATGCTTTCCAGTTTTTCTTTGCCAAACTTATCAAGAATCTTTTTCTCAAAGGGCGAAAGCTCCTCGTCCTCGGCGTCCTCCATAAAGGAAGCCGAATATTCCAGCGCCGAAACGCCGTATTTCAGGGAATCCACAAGGGTGACCACGCCCCTTATAAATGGCAGGCGGCAAAAGGAGGGATGGGTGTTTGTCCCCACATCCTCGGTTTTGGTCACAAGCTCCCCGTCGGGCTTTCTGACGACTATGGAGGTCCTGGACGGCCCCCTCATCAATATCCCCTCTATCAGAGCCTGTCCCCCTATGGTGGTTCGTTTTTTTATCTCACTCATATGGCATTTACGCTTTCTCCGGGCTCGGCCGGAATGGTGATGGTTATCTCTGTCCCCTCGCCGTAAACGCTGGAGATATCCAGAGAACCCTCATGCAGGGCGATTATTTCGTTACAGACGGCCAGACCGATGCCGGCTCCCCTGCCACGGGCGCTGCCCTTGAAGAACTTTTCCTTGACAAAGGGCAGCTCGTTTTCGGGTATGCCCATGCCGTGGTCGGTTATTTTGACCACGGCGTTAGCCCCGTCACGGGCGATGGATATATCCACGCTGTCTCCGTCGGCGCCGTATTTGCCGGCGTTGTCGATTATATTCAAAAACACCTGCTTGAGCCTGTTGCGGTCTCCCACGACCATCAAAGGCTCATTCTGCTCGCTGTATTTTATCTCAAGGCCCTGCTGGCGAAGCATCTCGGTATAGGTGAATACGGCGTCATAAAGCTCGCCCCTCAGGTCAAAAAGCTCGGTCTGGAGCTTGAGGGCGCCGCTCTCTATGCGCGAGAAATCAAGAAGCTCCTCCACCATCTGCGAAAGGCGTCTCGTCTCTTTTTTTATGATATCCAATCCGGCCTTGGCCGTTTTTGTGTCGCTCAGGTCACTTTCTATAGTCTCGGCCCAGCCGCCGATAGCCGTCAAAGGTGTGCGAAGCTCATGGGAAACGGAAGAAATAAAGTCGTTTTTGACCTTTTCCATGCGCCCTATCTCGGAGGACATATCGTTTATTGTGTCGCAAAGCTCTCCCAGCTCGTCGTCAAAGGCCACGTCAAGCCTGGCGCCGTACTGACCTTTGGCTATCCTCTTCGCCAGGTCGTTTATCTGGAGCATGGGGTTGACTATCGAGCGGATGAAAAACTGGTTCAGTATCAGCACCATGCCCAAAACGGCCAGCGCGCCGACGGCCAGCCAGATATCCATTCTCATGACCTGAGCGTCCAGCAGCTTCATGCCTGTGACATACCTGACGCCGCCTACAAAAAGGGAGTTGCCGTTATATATGGGCGCCGTGACGGCCATAATGTGCTCGCCCGTCAGCTTGTCCTCGCCGTCAAAGACGGATATGGAGGAAGTGTTGATGGCGTCGGCCACGTCGTCGGCCGTGGGGACGAAACCGGCCGACAGCCCTGTGGAGGAAAACATGACCCTGCCGTTGCGGTCGATTATCTGAAGCTCCAGCTTGTCTTTATCGGAAAAATCGTTGACGAGGTTATATGTGTAATAATAAAAATCGTCATAGCTGTCGCTCATATACTGATTTATCAGCCTTGCCGACGCCTGAGCCCTGTTTTGAAGGCTGGAGCGCACCGAGGCCGTATAATAATTTTCAAGTGCGAAGGAGCCGAGGAGAAAAATGAATATGACAAGAGCGGCGATGACGCTGAGGTTGTTGACCAGCCATCGCCTTTTTATGCCCTTTGTAAATCCTCCGCTCCTTTTCATGCTATCACTTCCGAAACAGAATTAAGCTTCCCAGCGGTAGCCGTAGCCCCAAATGGTCATAATGTGCTTTGGCTGGGCCGCGTCGTCCTCTATCTTGACCCTGAGGCGGCGCATATTGACGTCGACTATTTTAGGGTCGCCCTGATATGACTCGCCCCACACCAGTCTCATTATCTCATCGCGTGAAAGGGCCTTGCCGACATTTTTCAAAAATGTGCTTATTATAAGAAACTCCACCTGAGTTATATCAATCGTTCTGCCGTTTTTGCTAAGCTCGCGGCTTCGCAGATTGAGGGTGAACTCGCCCGAAACAAGCACCTCCGGCTCGGCCTGAAAGCTCTGGCCGTTGAGCCTGCGGTAAAGGGCGTCGACTCTGGCCACAAGCTCGGCCACCGAAAAGGGCTTTACAACATAGTCGTCGGCCCCGGTCATAAACCCGTTGACCCTGTCGGCCTCCTGACCCATGGCGGTCAGCATGATTATGCCTATGCGGCTGCCGAGGCCCCTGATGCGGCGGCACACCTCAAAGCCGCCCACGTCGGGCAGCATGACGTCGAGTATGGCGATGGCCGCGTCGTCGTGATTTCTGACATACTCCACGACAGGCTCGCCGAGGCCGAACTCAACCGTCTCATACCCCGAGCGGTTGAGATTTATAACGACGAAGTTTCTTATATTTTCCTCGTCCTCGAGAACGATAACCTTTTTGTTCATTTTAATAACCTCCGCCTATCCAGTCGGTCTCTATCAGCATGACATTTTCTGCCGCCGTCTCCCCGTCAATATCGTATCTCGAGGAGTTGGCGCTTCCGAGGGCATAGGCGTATATCTGCCCGTCGCGGCGGCCTATCTCCGTGGCGTTATACATGGAAGGGTAATTCTGCCTGTTGTCCCCCGAGAAGATATAGACCGTCAAAAGGGTGTTGCCGTCGTCGGGCGCGTCGGGCTCCTCGTCGGACAGGCCGCCGTCTGAGCGGTAAAAGACCGTCCTTATCATTCTGGAATACCTCGTCGTGGCGGCGCAGACAGTGTCGTCCCAATTTTCAGGCCATTTGAGATACCAGCCGTCGGACGTCGCGTGATATGTCTTTTCCTTGACCTTTTCGGTATAACCGTATTCAGTCCATTTTATGATGTTTCTCTCGTCGGGATATCTGAAGCCCGACATTTTATCGGCCGAGGGAACCTCCGTCACGCCGTCGCCGTCTATATCGCGGCAAAAGACGGGTATCTCTCTCAGGGTCTCCCGGGCGCTGCCCTCACCGTCGGCCGTCATAACGACAGGCACGCCGCCCTTGTTGCCGGCGATAAGGTCGGTGACATACATACCGTCCTCGGTCACGCTGTCTATAAAGGCCGCCCCACGCCCCTCGGAATACTCGCCTATATTCATGGACACGACCTCAAGGGCCTCGCCGCAAAGGGCCGTCTCCCAATCGAGGGCATAGCTGTCGCCGCTCACGCTGTAAACGCTGAAAACAAGGCCTCCGCCGCTTCTGGCCTTTGAGACGAAACAAAGCTCGTCAAGCCCGTCGCCGTAAAGGTCGCCCACCATAACGCCGCTGTAGCGGACATTCAGGCGGCTTTCCATGCCGACCCCGTCAAAACAATAAACCTCCATGCCGTAGTTGCTGCTGTCGTCTATGCCCCAGCACACGGCGATGCACTTCTGCCCCGTGGCAGATATCGTGGGGTAATATATGGAGTGGAGACTGAGGCCCACGGCCTCGGCCGAGCCTATTTCCACATAATTGTCATCCTCTTTTTTATATGCCTTTATCAAAAAGCTTCCGTCGCTCTGACGGAAAAAGGCCACCGTCTCGTTTCCGCCGTCTCCGTCAAGGTCGACAAGCTGTATGGACTGCCTGTTTTCGCCGCTGTCGGCCGCGGCCGACACGGCCCCCGTGGAAAGAACCTTGTTTATCTGCTGCTGAAGGTCGACATATTCGCTCGGCAGGCCGGGAAGCACCAAAAGGCCGTCGCCGTATAACATCGCGGCACAGCCTGAAAAACCCGCCGCTGTCATAATGACAAGGGCGGAAAATATCAACTTTTTTATAAAACTTTTCATAGGCGGATCGGCTGCACTGTAAATAAGCCCCTTAAAGGCCGCCGCAGACGGCCTCAAGGGGCCTGAGATTTTAGAAGAACTTGCTTATACCCTCGGTGGCTGTGGCGATGTCGGCGCTTATCATGATGGTGAACTTGATGCCGCTGATATCGCTGAACCTCTCAAGCTTGGCAAGGAATTCGGCCGCGTCCTCGGGGCTGTCGTTTCCCGTCACCTTGTAAAGGCTGTCGATAAAGATATGGGTTATATCATAGTTGCCGGAATAGATGCCGCAGATATAAGCAAAGAGCGTGTCATAATTGAAGTTTACGGGGTAATCGGTCAGGTCGATGAGCTTGGCGGCGAACTTGACGTTGAATCTCAGGTTCTGACCCTTTTCGAGGCAGACGACGTTGCCCGATTCCTCGTTGACGGCCTTATTTACCAAATCTATCATCTTTTTTGTCTTTCCTGTTCCGCGGGAACCCATTATAACTTTAACCATAATAATTCCTCCTTTGTTTATCTAATAATAACATGAAACACGGCAACAAGCAAGCCTCAAAAAATGATATTTTTGAACATAAAGGAAATTCTCTTACCCCCTCATAAAGGCCGAGGACAAAATAAGCCCCCACACATCCCCCACCGTCATCTTTTCCACATCCTCGGCCGCCGTCAGAGGCACGGACAATATAAGTTCCCCGTCCGAATAGACCTTGAAGCTGCCAAGCTCGTCACCCTGGCTGACGGGCGCCGGAACGCTTTCGACCAGCTCGACCCGTTTCTCTATCCCGGCCAGAAGGGATTTTCTGATTAGAACCTCGCCGTCGCCCTCGGGCGTCACGGCGACAAAATCCCTTTTGCCAAGCTCTACCCTGACGGGCATAAGGGGCTGGTCGGCCGTGAGATTGGTCTGGGTATAATTGGCAAAGCCGTAGTTGAGCAGGGCGGCCACATCCTGATTGCGAGAGTTAGAGCTTTCGCCCCCCATGACGACGGCGATAAGGGTCATCCCATCCCTCTCGGCGGCGCCCGAAAGGCAGTATCCGGCCTGCTTGATATATCCCGTTTTAAGGCCTATCATGCCGCTGTAGGTCTTTATCATCCTGTTGGTGTTTGTCAGCCCGAAAGCCCCGTCCCTTATGGTGTCCATCCATATTGTCGTAAACTCGGTTATCTCCCTGTGCTTTAAAAGCTCCCTTGACATGACTGAGATATCCCTCGCCGTGGTGTAATGTCCCTCGGCCTCAAGGCCCGTACAGTTGACAAAGGAAGTGTCCTTCATGCCCAGCTCGGCGGCCCTTTTATTCATCATGGCGACAAAGGCCTCCTCGCTTCCGGCCATATGCTCGGCCAGAGCGACAGCGCAGTCGTTGGCGCTGGCCACGGCGACGCATTTTACCATCTCTCTCAAGGTGAAGCTCTCCCCCTCCTTGAGCCAAATCTGACTGCCTCCCATGGAGGCGGCGTGGGCCGAGCCTGTGACAATATCGTCATATGAAAGGCTGCCGTTTTCCAGCCCCTCCATGACGAGCAGAAGGGTCATTATCTTTGTCACCGAGGCAGGAGGCCTGCGCTCGTCGGCGTTTTTCTCATAAAGCACCCTGCCCGACGTATGTACGAGTATGGCCGAGGGAGCCGCCACCGGCACGGCCTCGGCGTTTTCCTCGGTTTCGGCGGCAAAGGCCGTAAAAAACGACGCCGCCGTCAACAGGCAAAGGACAAACGCCAATATTCTTCTAAATACCATTTTTATAATTGCACCTCTCTTCCTGTAAATCTTATGCCCCCTCCTTTAATTTAATACGGCTTTAATGACGCCGTCATTGATTTTAATGCGGCTATATTGTAAAATAAATATGCACACATAAACATAGAAACGGATGATATATTTGAAAATTGCCTTTTACACCCTCGGCTGCAAGGCCAACCAGTTTGAAACCCAGGCTCTGGAACAGCTTTTCGCCCAAAGGGGGCATGAAATAGTGCCCTTTACATCCTTTGCCGACGCATATATCGTCAATACCTGTACCGTGACTGCCCTTGGCGACAAAAAGTCGCGCAACGCCGCGCGGCGAGCCAGAGCCAAAAATCCCGACTGCGTTCTGGCCGTCTGCGGCTGTTATTCCCAGATAAAGCCCGACGAGGCCCGTGAGACGTGCGGCGCCGATATAGTCTGCGGCACGGGAGAAAAAAGCCGCCTCACAGAGCTTGTCGAAAACGCTTTCAATGAAAAGACCTTTGTCTCCACCGTTCGCGAGGGCTTTGACCGCGGCCCCTTCGACTTTATGCCGGCAGGCAGCCTTATCGGCAGGACAAGGGCGCTGTTAAAGGTTCAGGACGGCTGCCAGAACTTCTGCTCCTACTGCCTGATACCATTTGCCCGCGGCCTTTGCCGCTCGATGAGAATGGAGGACGTCATCAGCGAGGCCAAGAGGCTCGACCGAGAAGGCTACAGGGAAATTGTCATTACGGGCATAGAGATATCCTCCTACGGCGTCGACCTCGAGGGAAGCCCGTCGACGGCCGACATGATAGAGGCCGTGTGTCAAAACGCGCCCAACGCCGGAATACGCCTCGGCTCTCTCGAGCCGAGAACGATAACCGAAGATTTCTGCCGCAGGCTGAGCCGCTTTGAAAACCTCTGCCCCCACTTCCACCTCTCCCTCCAAAGCGGCTGCGACAAGACCTTAAGGGATATGAACCGCAAATACACCACCAACCGATTTTCCCTTTCCTGTTCCCTTTTAAGGGAGTTTTTCCCGAACTGCGCCATCACTACCGACCTCATTGTCGGTTTTCCCGGCGAGACGGAAGAGGATTTTGAGGAGACGCTGGCCTTTGTCAAAAGCTGCGCCTTTGCCCAGACACATATTTTCCCATATTCCTCCCGTCCCGGCACAAGGGCCGCCTCAATGCCAAACCAGTTGACCCACGCCGAAAAGGCTCGCCGTGCGGCGGCCGCCGCCGAGGTCTGCGACGTCTCTCGCGCCGAATATCTCCGCTCCATGGTGGGCAAAAGGGTGAACGTCCTTTTTGAACAAAAGAAAAAGGGGATGACCTCGGGCCACTGCCCCGAATACTGCCTTGTGGAAGCCGAGGGAGGAGTACCCGGCAAGGTCATGGCCGTCACCATTGAAAGCACCGACGGCAAGACGCTTCGCGGCAGAGTTGATTGATTTTATATGATGAATGTGATATAATATTTCAGGGCGTCTTATGACGCCCTCGCCGGAAGTCCGGCGTCCGCCGCAGGGAGGCTTTGCCGACCGAAGGCTATTAAATAAACGGGGTCCCCGAAAAATCGTATGATGTTTCGGGGAAAAATAAGAAAGGAGATGAAATCATGCTGGCTCATTATATAACCTGGCTCTTCGTCATGATAGGTCTGGTGGCTCTCGAGGCCTCCACAATGACCCTCACCTGTATATGGTTCGCCGTCGGAGCCTTTTGCGCCTTTGTGACGTCATTTTTCCACACGGCCTTTCTCACACAGCTTTTTGTCTTTGCCATAGTCTCGGGTGTGGCGCTGGTGCTTGTAAAGCCCGTCGTCAAGGAAAAGATGATGACGCGCCGCACGGCCACAAACGCCGACAGGATATTGTCCCAGACGGCCGTCGTGACCGAGGAAATAAACAACGACCTTGCCATGGGGCAGGTCAGCGTCAAAGGTCAGATATGGACGGCCCGTTCCTTTGAGGACAGCGTCGTCATACCGAAGGGCGCCCGTGTAAAAGTCAGAGAGATATCAGGCGTTAAGCTGATAGTAGAAAAAACAGAAGAAACAAAGGAGTGCACTTTATGACAACATTACTCATGTCACTTTCCACCTTGGGGCCGGCAATGGTCGTCGTCATCTTCCTTATCCTTGTCGTCGCCTTCGCCGCCTCCAACATCGTCATCGTCCCCCAGGCCAGCGCCTTTATCATCGAGCGTCTCGGCGCATATCAGACCACATGGGAGACGGGACTGCATTTCAAGATTCCCCTGATTGAGCGCGTGGCAAACAAGGTGACCCTCAAGGAGCGCGTTTCCGACTTCCCTCCCCAGCCTGTCATCACCGAGGATAACGTCACCATGCAGATAGACACGGTCATTTATTTTCAGGTGACCGACCCCAAGCTCTTCACCTACGGCGTCGTCCATCCCATGGCGGCTATTGAAAACCTGACGGCCACCACCCTGAGAAACATCATAGGCGACCTTGAACTTGACCAGACGCTGACCTCCCGTGACATAATCAACACAAAGATGCGCACCATCCTCGACGAGGCCACCGACCCCTGGGGCATCAAGATAAACCGCGTCGAGCTGAAGAACATCATTCCTCCCCGTGAGATTCAGGACGCCATGGAGCGCCAGATGAAGGCCGAGCGCGAGCGCCGTGAATCCATCCTCCGCGCCGAGGGCGAAAAGCGTTCCGCCGTTCTTATCGCCGAGGGCGAGCAGGAGGCCATGATTCTCCGCGCCGAGGCCTCCCGTCAGCAGAAGATAAAGGAGGCCGAGGGCGAGGCCGAGGCTCTTCTGGCCGTCCAGACGGCTCTGGCCAACTCCCTCAAGCTGCTCAACGAGGCGGCCCCCAACGACAACGTCATCAAGCTGAAGGCTCTGGAGGCCTTTACATCCATTGCCGACAGCAAGTCGACAAAGATAATCATTCCCTCCGAGATACAGGGTCTGGCCGGTCTGGCCGCCTCCGCCAAGAAGGTTTTCGATTCCCCCACGCCCAAGCAGTAAAAAGGCAAAGCAAAGCGCCCCGGCGATATGCCGGGGCGCTTATTTTTATACCATTTTATCTTTTGCTGTAATCGACAAAGCTGATGTCCAAATCGACCCTGCCGGCAATGCCGTCCACCGTGCCGGAATCGCTGTACTGCCAGATGTCGAAGTCATAGTAGAAATCGGGTGTGTCGTTATATCTGGCGTACCAGAAGTCATATTGGTCGATCCTGCTGAGGTCATATTTAAGATATCCGCAATAGGAATTGAAATAGACCATCGGCTTGTAACCGGCCGCCTCAATCATGGAGCAGAACTTATTCGCCGCTCTGCAAAGGGTGTCTGTATCAAGGCCATAGGTGCGCGAATTGCTGTCCCCCACCCTTTCCCAGTCAAATACCACGGGGTAGGTGATATCATACCCCTTGATATGCTCAAGGACATAGTTTGCCTCCTCCTCGGCCTCCTTTTCGCTGATGGCCTGGGAGAAATAATAGATTCCGACCTTTATCCCCGCGTCAAGAGCGCCCTCTATATTTTTCTCGAAATAGGCGTCGTCGTACATATTGCCCTCCGAACCGTAGCCTCGGCCGCCGACGCGGATAAAGGCGAACTCGACCCCGGCGCGCTTGACCCTCTGCCAGTCTATCTCACCCTGATGAGAGGATACGTCTATGCCGACATATGTGTCCTTGCCGCGGTATCTCAAAAAGCCGTCCTTGGTATAGAAATTGTCGTCGTCAAGGGCGTATTTTTTAACGCCGCTCAAAACGTTTATCGTGTGGGAGCCGTACTGTATCTGGCCGGGAGGGTTAACGCCCTCGGTATAGCTCAGCACGCGCCAAATTATGGTGCTTATCTCGGCGCGGGTGATGCTGTTCTGCGGATAGAAATAGGTCTTTCCGTCATTCTCGGTTGTTCCCTCGACTATTCCTGCGCCGTAAAGGGCAAGGATATTGCCGTCGCTCGTATCGGAGAAGGGATTCTCCGCGGCAGGCTTGAGGCCGAGGGCCGAAGCCGCTATGGCGGCTATCTCCTGCCTGGAAATGGCGGCGTCAAGGTTGGGGGCGAAGTCGGCCGTTATCAGCCCCTCGTCGATGGCCATATCCTTGTATTTCTGCGCCCAGTGTCCGCCCGTATCCTCGTCCGAGGGCTCAAGCCCTGTGGCCAGCAGTAAAAGCTTGAGTGCCTGTCCGTATGTCACATTGCCGCTCGGCTGGAAAGAGGTCGGGGTCATGCCGTTGACGACCCCCTTTGAATAAAGCTCGCCCACATACCTGTAATACCAGCTGTCGCTCCTTACGTCGGCAAAGGGGGTCTGCACATCGAGGAACCACTTGGCCGATATTGCAATCGGCTCGTCTATGGCGTCGGTCAGTCTGACCTGCCTGTTGGTGTCATCGTCAAACCACCCCGCGAACACATAGCCCTTTCTCTCGGCGGTGTAAAGGCTTTCAAGGGTGTCGCCCTTTCTGAAGCACTTTATATCGCTCTCCACCTCGCCGCCGTTTCCGTTTACAACGGCATAGGTATATTCATCCGCGCTGTCCTCGTCATAATCGCCGTGAAGGAGGAGCATGGCCTCGGCCATGCGGCGGTTGGCGACGCCGCTGTCGACCCTTTTGCCCACATGGCACCACACCACATAGGCGTCCAGAATGTCAAGCTCGTCATAGTTTTCCAGTCCGTTTATAAGATAACCGCTGAACTTATAGGATGTATCCATCCAGCCCGAGCCGAGATTGTATGTAAAGCTGACAAGAGCGTCAAAACCGCTCTGGTCGACCTCCACACTATTTTCCTTTATATAATCGTTTACCTTTTCGGCGTATTCCTCCAAATCGTCGGCCAAAAGCTGGGTGGCCTTTCGCTCGGTGATGCCGTTGGGATAGTCATTGCTGGTGCACTGACTGCCATAGCCTACCCTCCATACACCGTTGTCGAGATAGGGTCTTTGAGAAAACCCCTCAAATCTCTTTATGAACTCCACGCCCTCGTCGCTGACCTCATATGTCCTGACACGGGCAAAGGAGACAGGAGCCGACGATATCAGCATAAAAAGCGCCATGAAGGCACATAAAAACCGTTTCACATCATTCCCCACTTTCTTTTATATTTCCGTATTTTTCCGTCAAAATGCCCTTAAATTATACCACATTCTTCGGAATATGTCATTTACAAAAATATTAAATCTGCAAATTGGAAAAATCTTTACCATTCCTCAAAAAAACTATGATTTTTCGGAGGCCCCATTTAATTAAATAGATTTTCGCCAAGTGAATTGGCGAAAATCATTACGCCGGACCTCCGGCGGTCACGTCACAAGACGCTCCAAAGTTGTTATAAAACAGTTTTCATAAAACATTTGCGAGGAAGTTTCCGAAAATGATATAATATTTTCGGAGGTGGTAATGTGAAAAACTGGTTTACCGTGGAACAAATTGACCGAGGCACATTCGCCATAAGCGAATACTCACACTGGGAGGAGACCCACTGCTACCTACTTCTTGGCCGCTCCTCGGCTCTTCTTATAGATACGGGGTTAGGCGTCGAAAATATCAGGCGTGAGGTCGACGCCCTGACCTCCCTGCCCGTCATCGCCGTCACCACCCATGTCCACTGGGACCACATCGGCGGACACGGATATTTTGACAGCATAGCCGTGTTCAAAGATGAAAGGGAATGGCTGGACGGCGGCTTCCCCCTTCCCCTTGCCGCCGTAAAGGCCGGACTGACAAAGGAGCCTCACGATTTCCCTCCCTCTTTCGACCCCGAAAAATACACCGTGTTTCAGGGCAAGCCGAATATCGTCTTTGACGACCGACACACATTTGATTTGGGGGGCCGCTTTGTGACCGCCGTACACACCCCGGGCCATTCTCCCGGCCACTGCTGTTTCTATGAAAAGGACAGAGGATATCTTTATACGGGCGACCTGATATACAAGGGCTGTCTTTACGCCTTTTACCCCACCACCGACCCACTTTTATTCGCTTCGTCCGTCAAAAAGGTGAGCCGTCTCGACATAAAACGCCTTCTTCCCGGCCACCACGAGATTAACATTCCAGTTTCAACGGTCAACGAAGTGAACAGAGCCTTTGACGGTCTGCAAAAAACAGGCAGGCTCAGACAGGGCGAGGGAATATTCGATTTCGGCCCCTTTCAAATACAGATATAAAAAGGCCGCCCCACGAAAAGTGGGGCGGCTTTTAAACTGCCTTGAATTAGTACATCATATCTCCGCCCATGCCGGCGCCTGCGGGCACGGCGGGCTGAGGCTCCTTCTTTTCGGCCACGAGGGACTCTGTCGTCAGAACCATCGAGGCAATGGAAGCGGCGTTCTCAAGGGCTGTGCGCGTCACCTTGACGGGGTCGACAATACCGGCGTCGATCATATCGACATATGTCTCGTTATAGGCGTCAAAACCATAGCCGGTCTTGTTGCTGTTCCTGATTCTCTCGATGACGACCGAGCCGTCAACTCCTGCGTTAAATGCAATCTGCTTTACAGGCTCCTCAAGTGCTTTCATGACTATTTTGGCGCCAGTTCTTTCGTCGCCGTCCAGAGTATCGACCAGCTTGGCGACGGCCGGAATGGCGTTGATAAAGGCCGTGCCGCCTCCGGCGACGATGCCCTCTTCAACGGCGGCCCTTGTGGAGTTGAGGGCGTCCTCAATCCTCAGCTTCTTCTCCTTCATCTCGACCTCGGTGGCGGCGCCGACCTTGACGACGGCTACGCCTCCGGCCAGCTTGGCAAGCCTCTCCTGAAGCTTCTCGCGGTCAAACTCGGAGGTGGTGTTCTCCAGCTCGGCCTTGATGTTGTTGATGCGGCCGTTTATGGCCTCCTTGGAGCCGTCGCCGTTGACGATGATGGTGTTCTCCTTGGTGGCCTTGACCTGACGGGCATGACCCAGCATGGCCATTGTGGTGTCCTTCAGCTCATAGCCTATTTCCTCGGAAATGACCGTGCCGCCTGTCAGCGCGGCGATATCCTTGAGCATCTCCTTGCGCCTGTCGCCGAAGCCGGGAGCCTTGACGGCCAGGCAGGTGAATGTGCCTCTCAGCTTATTGACGATAAGGGTGCTGAGGGCTTCGCCCTCGATATCCTCGGCGATGATGACCAGCTTCTTACCCGACTGGACGGCCTCCTCCAGCAGAGGCAGAATCTCCTGAATGTTGGAAATCTTCTTATCTGTGATGAGGATGTAGGCGTCGTCGATGACGGCCTCCATCTTCTCGGTATCGGTGACCATATAGGGGGTAATATAGCCCCTGTCGAACTGCATACCCTCGACGACCTCGCTGTAGGTCTCGGCCGTCTTGGACTCCTCGACGGTGATGACGCCGTCGGAGGTGACCTTCTCCATAGCCTCGGCAATGAGGTTTCCGATGTTCTCGTCGCCCGAAGAGACGGCGGCAACCTTGGCGATATCCCTTGTGCCGTTGACCTTCTGGGCCCCCGACTTTATCTCGACGATGGCGGCTTCAACGGCCTTGGCGACGCCCTTTCTGACCACCATGGGGTTGGCTCCGGCCGTGACGTTCTTCAGGCCCTCGCGGACAAAGGCCTGGGCCAGCAGTGTGGCCGTCGTCGTGCCGTCGCCGGCGATGTCGTTTGTCTTGTCGGCCACCTGCTTGACAAGCTGAGCGCCCATATTTTCAAATATATCGTCCAGCTCGATGTCACGGGCTATCGTAACGCCGTCGTTTGTTATAAGGGGCGCGCCGAACTTTTTGTCGAGAACGACGTTCCTGCCCTTGGGGCCGAGAGTGACCTTGACTGTATCGGCCAGCTTGTTTACGCCTCTTTCAAGGGCGTGGCGAGCTTCTTCACCAAACAGAATTTCTTTAGACATGATTTTTTACCTCCGATTATTCGCAAATGGCCAGAATGTCCGACTGCTTGACGATGACAAGCTCCTCGCCGTCAATCTTGACCTCTGTACCGGCAAACTTGTTTGTAATGACCTTATCGCCGACCTTGACCTCCATGGGGGTCTTCTTGTCTCCCGTACCGGCTCCGGGGCCGACGGCCACGACAATGGCGAATTGGGGCTTCTCCTTGGCAGAGCCGGCAAGGATGATGCCGCTCTTGGTGGTCTCCTCTGCCTCGGCCATTTTAAGGACTACTCTGTCCTGCAAGGGTACAAGTTTCATCTTTAAAACCTCTTTCTATTTTTATTTTTATCTTCCCATTTTTAGCACTCTTTAACTTTGAGTGCTAATCACTGTTACTATAATAAACCAACTCTTCCATATTTGCAATACTTTTTTTGAATTATTTTATGAGTTTTTTATGCTTTCTTTGTGACTTTTAGACAAAGGCTCTTTTTTATCGACAGACAGAGTGACAAAAAACAAGAGGCCTCGCCAAATATTATTGGCAAAGCCTCCCAAATTATAACAGTTTACCTCAGGGCAGCAGGCCAACGCCGCGAGGCAAGATAAAATTGAGCCTTTTCGGCTCAACCCTCAAGCTGATATGGCTGCTCTCCACCGTCTCCCCGTCGAGATTTATGCACATATCGGCGTTGTCCTTGGAAAATATTTTTATCTCCCTCGCCCCGACATATGTTATGTAGTCCCCAAGCTGGGCGTATTTTCCCTTTTTATATTTGCCTATCAGCCACCCGGCCTGAAGTCTGGTCACCTTTTTGACCAGCAGCACGTCAAGCCTGCCGTCGTCTATCCTCGAGGTGGGCACGGGACAAAAACCGCCGCCGTATACCCTGCCGTTGCCGACAAATATCATGGAATAATCGCCGTCATACTGTTTTCCGTCGATATTGACATAGTATTCGCGCCCTATTCCCTTTATGACCGATTCGACGGCGGCGGCGCAATAGGGCAACACTCCCTCGCCGAGAAAGCTGTATTTGGTCTTTCTCATACCGACCTGAGCGTCAATGCCCACCGACAATATGTTCAGGGAACAGCCGCAGTCGGACAGGATACAGTCGACCAACACGGGCCGCCCCGTCAGTAGCCTGTCAAGGTCGAGAAAGGCCTTTTTGCCCTCCTCAAACACCTTTATATAGTCGTTTCCCGTGCCAATGGGATAAGCCGTGAAAGCGTGCCTCCCGTCTATCTCCAGCATACCGTTTGCCACCTCGTTAAGGGTGCCGTCGCCGCCGCAGGCGTAAAAAACAAGCTGCTTGTCGTCGTGGGCGACCGCCGCCTTTTTTACGATATCGGTGGCGTGGGTCGGGTGAGAGGTGAGATAGATGTCATATTCCAGCCCCAGCTCACGGCAGGCGTCCTCTATGCTTCTGACGGCCTTGGAGCTTCTGTCCCTGCCTCCGGCCGCCGGATTTATAATAAATATGTGTCTTTTGTCCATGAAATCGACCTCTTTTAAATATGGGACGGCCTGACGGCGCCCTCTACTTAAAATACATATACAAATCACATTTTATCATGCCGTTATAAAGCTTGCGTTTTTTGTCGGCTTTTTTGCCGAAAAAGCTTTCAAACTCGCCGTCGGATGTGATAATATATTTTTTCATGCCGCTGTGGGCTGTTCTGCGCCCGAGACCGCGGTAAAGCTCTCTTGCGCTCCTGACGTCCATCATGCGCTGGCCGTAGGGAGGGTTGGTGATAAGAACGGCCCTTTCGGAAGGGTAGTCTATTTTAAGCGCGTCTCCCCTTTCGACATTGATGCAGTCGAGCACTCCGGCCCTTTCGGCGTTCATTCGGGTTATTTCAACACATTCGGGGTCGATATCATAGGCGAAAACAGGCAGTTTTTCGTGTCTTTCTGCCGCGATATACTCCTCCTTGAGCCTTGCGAACACCCTGTTATCGTAAAAGCCCCAAAGCTCGGAATCAAAGCTTCTGCGCGCTCCCGGCATGATATTCAGCGAGGCCATGGCAGCCTCAATGGCTATCGTGCCGCTGCCGCAGAAGGAGTCGATAAAGGTCTCCCGTCCCCTGTATCTGGCAATTTTCACCATCGACGCCGCCAGTGTCTCCCTTATGGTGGCGATATTGCTCTGTTTTTTATAGCCCCTCATATAAAGAGGGTCGCCCGTCGTGTCGAGGAATATCTCCGCTCTGTCGCGCATAATGGAAAACTGCACCTGATATCTGTCTCCGCTCTCCTCCAGCCACTCTACCCCGTGTTCCCGTGACATACGGGCGGCAATGGCCTTTTTTATTATGCTCTGACAGGAGGGCACGCTCCTGAGCTGTGAGTTCAGGCTGTGTCCCCTGACGGGAAAGGCGTCGTCCTTCCCGAGGAAATCCTCCCACGCGATGGCCGAAACGCCCTGAAAAAGCTCCTCAAAGCTCCTCGCCTCAAAGGAAGCCAGGCGAAGCAGCACCCTCTCGCCGCATCGCAAAATTATATTGGCTCTGGCGCATGACTCCATATCGCCCGAAAAAAGCACTCGTCCGTTTTCGGTGACGACGTTTTCAAAGCCGGCAAACTTCAGCTCGTCGGCCGCCAGGCCTTCGGCGCCCATAAGGCAGGGCACGACAAAATCAAATTTCAATTTTTTATTTCCCCTCATTGTTTGTTGAAAACACAAAATGAGTATATCACACCTGACACAATTTGTCACTCAATTTCATTTTTCCCCAAAAAATCTTCGATTTTTCGGGGACCCCTTTTTATCAAATAGATTTTGCCGAAGTCAATTCGGCAAAATCCTTTCGCCGGACTCCCGGCGGACGCCGCAACGCGGCGCTCTAAGGGCTTAAAAATCTTCGATTTTTCGGGGGCCCCTTTTTATCAAATAGATTTTGCCGAAGTCAATTCGGCAAAATCCTTTCGCCG
>CANSNO010000034.1 GCA_947648385.1 uncultured Clostridia bacterium | reverse complement strand
TTTGCCTCGGCGTGTATAACGCCCTCTCCGCCGTCAGGCTCGACGACTATGCCGTATATGGCCTTTGTGCCGTAGTCGTCGGGTCTTTTTATGCCGCGGTCAAGGAGCGTGCGCGCAAAGCAGTAGACAAAGCCGTTTTGGGCGTAGGCGTCGGGAAGATTGGCTATCTGGTTGGGCAGCAGGCCGAAATATGTGCCCGACGCCGTGGCGGCGGCCGTCAACGCGGCCGACAGGGCAAACACGGCGGCCGTTCTCGCCCCCACCCTTTCACGGGGACAGCGTCTGAAAGCCATGACCGTCAGCAGCAGGAACCCGGCTATGGCGGCGGCCGTCAGGGCTATCTGCCAGGGCTTCATATATACGTCTATAAGGTCGAGGCCCGAGGATATGTTCAGAAAATCATAACCGCCGAAGGGGGTCGAGCGGAAGGAGAGCAGCACAAAGTTGGCTATGCCCATCCAAAGCCAAAGGCCGCCGATAAAGGCCATGCCGAAAGCCCTTTTGGGCATGAGCAGGGCGAGGGTCAGGGTGAAAAAGATGACAAGAACGCCGTAGAAAAAGGCGAAGGGTCTTTCTGCCATAAACCGCGCCACGCCGAGAATCCCCCTGTGGGCCAGCAGCTCCAATATTATATTTATAAGAAGAGAGGCCGTCAGGCAAACCGTCACGGGACGGGCGGCGCAGGCGGCGGCATACCGCCGCGCCAAAGCGTTTATCCGTCTGCCAAGCCTTTCCAGGTATAGGGTGATGCTCATAAAGAAACAACTCCGAAGAAATGGTTTTTAACAAACCAATTATAGCTTATCGTTATTTTATGTCAATTAAGAAAATCTAAATATTTTTTAAATAGCTTTTTCGTTTTTTTATGATAATTTGTTATTGACAACGGGGAACATTCGTGCTATAACTGTATTAGCTCAGTTAATACAGTTGATACAGTTTGAACGGAGGCGATAATTTGATAAGCCTTAATTACCGCGACCCACGCCCCATGTACGAGCAGATAAAGGACAGCTTTATAAAGCTCATCCTTTCGGGAGGCATCGGCGCCGAGGAGCGCCTGCCGTCGGTGAGGGAGCTGGCGTCCCAGCTGGCCATAAATCCCAACACCATCCAGCGAGCCTACAGGGAGCTGGAGCAGGAGGGCTATATCTACACCGTGGCGGGGAAGGGCTCCTTCGCGTCACAGGACAAGGAGGCGCAGAACATGAAGGTAAAACAGCTTTTGGAGGAGTTTGACGCGCTGGCGCAGCGCCTGATATCCTACGGCGTCGATATCGAAAGCCTTATATCAAGGCTGAGGAAAGGGGAGGAAGAGCAATGATAGAGCTGAAAAACGTGACCAAGACCTTTGACGGCTTCAGGGCTTTGGACGGCCTTTCCCTCACCGTGCCCACAGGGGGCATATACGGCCTTGTCGGCCCCAACGGCTCGGGCAAATCGACGGCCATACGTCATATCACGGGCATCTACCGTCAGGACGAGGGGGATGTGCTGATAGACGGCCAAAATGTCTATGAAAACACCGATATAAAGAGAAGAGTGGCCTATATATCCGACGATGTTTACGCCTTTCTGTCGGCGTCCGTCAAGGACATGAAGGATTTTTACAGGGGAATCTACCCTCAGTTTGACCTCAAGCGCTTTGAGGCCATGAAAGAGGCCTTTCCCATCGACGAGAAAAAGGCCATACGCCATCTTTCAAAGGGAATGCAGAAGCAGGCGGCCTTTTGGCTGGCCATGTGCTGCCGCCCCGATTATCTTATACTCGACGAGCCTGTCGACGGCCTCGACCCGGTCATGCGCCGCAGGGTCTGGAGCATCATCATGGGCGACGTGGCCGACCACGGCACGACTGTTCTCGTCTCCTCCCACAACCTCAGGGAGCTGGAGGACGTCTGCGACCATGTGGGCATCATCAATCACGGGAAGGTGCTTATCGAGCGTTCCCTTTCCGAGCTTCAGGACAATATGGTCAAGGCTCAGGTCGTCTTTGAGGGCGAAAGGCCCGACCTTTCCTCTCTCAATATCCTGCACCAGAGCGCCGTCGGCAGGATAGAGACCCTTATAATAAAAGGCTCTCAGGAGGAGATAACCGCCAAAATGTCGGCTCTCAGGCCCCTCTTCTTTGACCTTTTGCCTTTGACCCTTGAGGAAATATTTATCTATGAGTTAGGAGGCGACGAGTATGAGCTTAAAGACGTCGTTCTTTAATCCGACCATTGCCAAAAAGGGCTTTAAGCGCACCATGCCCCTTTGGCTGACACATGCCGTCATATGGGTGCTCGTCATGACGGTGGTGGGCGGCAATCTGGCCAAATATTACGACCCCGGCGCGGAAGAGATGGGCAATTTTATTCTTATGACCGTCTATATCGGCGGCACGCTGATGGCCGCGTTTTTCTCGGGAGCGTTGTCCGAGGTGCTTTCCAACTATCTCTATTCCCCCTCCAGCATCGGTTTCCACCACGCCCTGCCGATAAAGCGCGAGGCGCTGTTTTTCACAAATTATCTTACGGTTCTCGTTGTCTTGCTGGTTCCGGCCGCCTTGACGGGGCTGGCCGCCGCCGTGGTCATGCCTCAGGCCGTGGGGGGATATCTCCTCTCGTGGTTCTGGATATATGTCCGCATGGTGGTGTTTTTTACAGGATTTGCCATGGTGTGCAACCATATCACGGGCCATGTGGGCATCGGGTTTGTCCTTTACGGCATACTCAACTTCGCGGCCTTTCTTGTGGAAGGCTGCTTAAAGTTCATCATGTCCCACTTCCTTTACGGCTTCACCGTGGGGTATGACTATGTCACAATGCCCTTTTCGCCCATCATAAACATTTACGCCAAATGCGGCGTCGTGTGTCTTGAGGACGGCATGGGATATGTTTTCACGGGACAGGGCTATCTCAACATCCTTTTGGCCGTGGGGCTGGTTCTGGCCGCCGCCGCGTGGATGTTCTACCGCGCTCGCCGCAGCGAGGATTCAAGGGAGATAATCTCGGCCCACACATTGCGACCCGTCTTTAAATATGCCTTTACGGCCGGATGCGCCGTCGTGCTGGGCGTCATATTCTATTTCTTCTTCCACGAGTTCAGAAGCGGCGACTCGGCTCCATCTGTGGCCGCCTTCGCCGTGGCCACGTCGGTTGGCGGAGCCATAGGTTATATCGCCGCCGAGATGCTGCTGAAAAAGAGCATGAAGGTGCTGAAACGCTCTTGGAAGGGCCTCGCGGCCGCCGTTGCCGTAATACTGCTGTGCAACGGAGCCATAAGCCTCGACGTTTTCGGGGTCGTCGGCAGGATACCCGACGTGGACGACATAGAATCTGCCACCGTCACCAACTACTCCTATGATTATGGTGCCGTTGTGATGCCGGAGGACGGTATATTGGATAAGGTCGTCTCTCTGCATTCGACTATTCTTGAAAACAAAGAGTATAACGAGAGCATATATTACGACAGGTATTCGTATGAAAACGGGAAAAGGTATTCTTTTGAGAGCATAACCATTGAATACAAGCTCAAAAACGGCTCGACGATAAACCGTCAGTATTATGTGCCCCTCTACTATTACGACAAGGCCGATGTTATGCACACAAACGAGGTGTACGGCACTCTGATTGACGACATTTTCTCCGACCCCAACGTCCTGATGCGCGCCTATGCCCCCGTCTGGGACGTCAACAACTATTATACGACGGGCGCTTACTGCGATTTTTACGGCGGTGCCTTTAACGGCTATGCCGATTATGACGCGGCCGTCTATGCCAAAATACGCCAAACCATCAAGGAGGGCCTTATGGACGGAACCGTCAAGAGCGGCCGCAACTACGGCGCCGACGAGGGACAGCCCTATGTGATAGTTCTGCGCCTCGAGCTTTGCAAGCAGGAAGGCTACGATAGAGATGTAAGGTATTATGACTTTACAGTCGCGCCCGACAGCCCCCTTGGCGCTATACTGTTGGACGGCGAAAATATATCGGGCTATTCGGGCGACCTGCCGGTGAAAAACCTTGATAAGGCCACCAGCTATGACGACCCTGCCGCCGCCGAAACCGATCCCACGGTGGGTCAGGAGTTCGACGCCGGAGAGCTTGACGGCGAGCCTTTGCCCACGACTGCGGTCGAGCCTGTACAAGACCCCGTTTAAAGGTATCCAACCGCCAAAACCATTCTCTGATATACTGCTGTAAAAAGCAGGCCCCCGGGGATTTCTCCCCGGGGGCGATTTTTATTGTCTGTTTTCCTTATGCCCTTGCCCTTGACCTTAAGCGTGGCCAAAGGAGGGGGGGTACAAGGGAGGGTTCCCCATTAAAAGAAGAGATTTTTAATGGGGGCCCCGTAAAATTAATAGCCTCTGGTCGGCAAAACCTCCCGACGGCGTTGCGCCGGACTTCCGGCGGACGCCGCTTTGCGGCGCTCTAAGGGCTTTTACGCACTTGCTTTTGCCCTTGACCTTAAGCGTGGCCAAAGGAGGGGGGTACAAGGGGGGAACCTTGCGGCCTTTGCAACTCCGAGCCGGTTCCCCCCTTGAAAAGAGAGCCGAGCCGGCTCGATTATTACAGCTTCCCACGCGGACCCCGTCCGCATAGACAACCCCTCAGTCTGCTTCGCAGACAGCTCCCCTTACACAAGGGGAGCCAAGGGCGAGAGAAGAGAGAAGAACGAAAAGAGAAAAGTGAAAAACAACCCCCCCGGTCCGCTGCGCGGACAGCACCTTTCACACAAGGGGGCTGTAAGGATGGGGATTATTTTAAATAATCCTTCAGCGCCTCGACCCTATCTATCCTCTCCCATGGAAGGTCGAGGTCGTCGCGGCCGAAATGGCCGTAGGCCGCCGTCTGCCTGTAGATGGGACGGCGCAGGCCGAGGGCCTTTATTATCTCGGCCGGGCGCAGCTCGAATACGGCCCTTACGGCGTCGGAAAGCCTGTCCTCGGGCGCTTTGCCCGTGCCGAAGGTCTCGACATAGACCGAAACGGGCTCGGGCACGCCGATGGCATAGGCCAGCTCTATCTCGCATTTGTCGGCCAGACCGGAGGCCACTATGTTCTTGGCGGCGTAACGGGCCATATAGGCGGCGCTGCGGTCGACCTTTGTGGGGTCCTTGCCCGAAAAGGCTCCGCCGCCGTGACGGGCATAGCCGCCGTAGGTGTCGACGATTATTTTGCGCCCCGTCAGGCCGCTGTCCCCCTGGGGGCCGCCGATGACGAACCTGCCCGTGGGGTTGATGAAATATTTTGTGTTTTTATCCAGCAGAGCGGAGGGCAGGGCCTTTTTGACGACCTCCTCCATAATAGCTTCACGCAGGCTTTCCAGAGTGACGTCGGGGGAGTGCTGGGTCGAGAGAACGACGGCGTCGATGCGCAGGGGAGCGCCCTTTTCGCCGTATTCGACGGTCACCTGAGATTTGCCGTCGGGCAGAACAAAGGGCAGTACGCCGCTTTTGCGCGCCTCGGCCAGACGGCGGGTCAGCTGGTGGGCGTACATTATGGGGGCCGGCATGAGCTGTCTTGTCTCGTTGCAGGCATAGCCGAACATCATGCCCTGGTCCCCGGCTCCGGCCACACTGTCGTTGGTGCCGAGAGCTATGTCGGCGCTCTGGCTGTCGATGTTGGTGATTATTCCGCAGGTGTCGCAGTCAAAGCCGTATTTGGCCCTGTCATAGCCTATCTCCCTGACCACCTGACGGGCTATGGCCGGGATGTCGACATAGCAGTCGGTGGTTATCTCGCCCATGATGTGGATAAGGCCCGTCGAGCAGGTCGTCTCGCAGGCCACGCGGGCCAAAGGGTCTTTTTCGATGATGGCGTCCAGAACGGCGTCGGATATCTGGTCGCATATTTTATCGGGATGTCCCTCGGTAACGCTTTCGGAGGTGAATATTTTGTTTCTCATCGTCTTTTGTTCCTTCCAATTATTTGTATTTTATGATAGCGCCAGCTTTTCCAGTCGGCGCTGAATATCACGGTTTTCGTCCTCCAGCCCTTTGAGGGCGCGCTCAAGCTGTGAGAGCGTATCTTTTATTTGCCAGCTTATATGGCTCACCTGCTCTTGTGAGTCCTTTATGCGGTCGAGGACGGCCCAGTCGGCAAAAAGCCCGTCGAAAAAGTAGTCGGCAAAGCGGAGAAAGCCATCTATCCTGACATTGAGGTCGGCGCAAATTGCGGTGTCGGCCAGCTCGGTGCGGAAGCGCCGCAGGTCTATTTGAAGCTGTTCCACCTTGTATTGGGCTTCGTCCAGACGGTCGTGCTTGGCTATGTCGCTCAACAGTCCGCCGCCCACCAAATCCCAGACACCCCAGCCCTTGGCGCTGTCGAGGCTGTCCAGAACGGAATCGGCGGTATAAAGGGCGCTTTTCCCGGCTTCGATGGCCTCGCGAAGCTCCTTTTGCCCCACGCTGTTTTGAGCGGCTCTGTCCTCAAGCTCGAGAATGAGGGCGCTTTCGGGCGTCCCGGATGTTTTTACTTCGTTCAGTCGGCTTTCAACGGCCGCCTGAAGCCTGGCCTCACAGCCTTTGAGGGAATCAAGCTCGGATATTACGCGATTCAGGTCAAAATCGACGGCCTCCAGCTCTCTGACAGCGGCGTCATATTTGACGGCCGCGGCATAGGCCTCTTGCTGTTCCTTGGCCATTTTTTCTTCTTTTCGACCCGTCAGTGCGTAGAAAAAGGAAGCGAGGGAACCGCCCTCCAGCTTATCCACATCGGCCTGTTCCGACTCCCTGAGCTTTCCCAGGTCGTTTACGCGCTTTTGCAGCTCGGCCCTCTGGGTCTCGAGGCTTCGCGCGACATATGTCAGCTTTTTCTGTCGGGCTGTTTGTTCACGCAGACCGTGAATGACGTCTTTTTTATCTGTCATATCCTGTCTCCCCGATTTTTCGATGACTTTACCGTTTTATTTTACCCGTTATATATGCCGCGGTCAAGATATCTTTCTCCTCTGTCGGGCAAAATGACGATTATATTTTTGCCCTTTGCCTCGGCCTGCCCGGCTATATAAAGCCCGGCGGCCAGCGCCGCCCCCGAGGAGGGGCCGCAGAGCATTCCCTCCAGTCTTGCCAGATGGGAGCAGGCCTCATAGGCGTCGGGAACCGTTACCCTGACAACGCTGTCGAGAATATAGCTGTTTAGCACCTCGGGCACAAAACCGGCCCCTATGCCCGTCAGGGGGTGGGGCGAGGCCATGCCGCCCGATATGACGGGACTGTCATAGGGCTCGACGCCGATTATCTTACATTCGGGGCGGTGCATTTTTATCACCTCGCCGCATCCCGTCACGGTGGCGCCCGAGCCTATGCCGACGACGACATAGTCCACGTCGGGCAAATCTTTAAGTATCTCCTCGCCCGTTTTGCGGTGGGCGAGAGGGCCGGAGGGATCGCGGAACAGGTCGAGTATAAAGCTGTTCGGTATTGAGGCGGACAGCTTTTTGGCCGCCTTATCCAGAGCCTCCATTCCCGGGAAACGGGATATCAGGGTCTCGGCCCCGTAGGCCTTTAACCTCAACGATGTCTCCTCGGAAAGGGGAGACTGGGTTATGACTATGCACCTTATGCCAAGACGGCAGCAGACCATGGCGGCCGACATGGCGCTGCTTCCGACAGAGGGGCATATGACGGCGCCGTCGCGGCTCAGGGCGCCCTCCGCCAGAGCCGAGTATATCGTGTGGGATACCGGCCTGTCCTTGACGCTGCCCGAGGGGTTTAAAAACTCGCACTTGCCGTAGAGGCGTCCGCCGCAGCCGTAAAAGCTCTCGAAGGCGCGGAGGGCGACTGTGGGCGTGCCGCCTGTAAGCTCCAAAAAACTGTTGTACAGTGCCATGTCCGTGTCTCCTTCCGTAAAAATGACGCAAAATGGGGCAAAAACACGAAAAAATCTGTTCAATGCTCAAAAATCTATCGAAATAAGGTTGCCTAAATTAAATAATAATGTTAGTATATACTTGCTGAGGGAACAAGTCAAAGAAAATCGTTTCTTTGACGGGCTTTTTCTCGGCTAAAACGCTGATATGGAGTAAGCCATATATTTAATTGAAACGGGAGGAAAAGAAAATGAAGTACGAAAGATCTTTTAACTTCTCCGCCGGTCCTGCCATGATGCCCGAAAAGGTTCTGGAAGAGATCCGCGACGAGATGATGAACTACCATGGCTCCGGTATGTGCGTCATGGAGATGAGCCACCGCTCCAAGGTTTTCATCGACATCTATGAGCAGGCCGTTGCCGACCTGAAAAAGCTGATGAACATCCCCGACAACTACAAGGTCCTGTTCATTCAGGGCGGCGGCACGCTGCAGTTCTCCATGGTCGCCATGAACCTGATGAAGAACGGCAAGGCTGTCTACGTCGAGACAGGCTCCTGGGCCAAGAAGGCCATTGCCGAGGCCAAGAAGGTCGGCGAGGTCATCATCGGCGCCACATCCAAGGACGACAACTTCAGCTACATCCCCGATTGCTCCGATATGGACATCCCCGAGGACGCCGACTATGTCTACATCTGCGAGAACGAGACGATAAACGGCACGACCTTCCACAAGCTGCCCAACACAAAGGGACATATCCTGGTGTCCGACCAGTCCTCCATGTTCCTGTCCCGTCCCTGCAACGTGGCTGATTACGGCCTCATCTGGGGCGGCGTGCAGAAGAACGTCGGCCCCGCCGGCATGGCTGTCGTCATCATCCGCGAGGACCTCATCCGTGAGGATATCGACCCCAATATGCCCATCTACATGATGTACAAGACACATGCGGCTGCCGACTCCATGTACAACACACCCAACTGCTGGGCTATCTACTGCTGCGGCAAGGTCTTTAAGTATCTGCTCGACCTGGGCGGCCTGGAGAAGATGGCCGAGATGAACGAGCACAAGGCCAAGATCCTTTATGACTTCCTTGACAGCTCCAAGATGTTCAAGACTGTCGTCCGTCCCGAGGACCGCTCCGTCATGAACGTCACCTTCAGAACAGAGAGCGACGAGCTGGATAAGGCTGTCGTCAAGGCCTCCGAGGCTGCCGGTTTTGACAACCTGAAGGGCCACAAGTCGGTTGGCGGCCTGCGCGCCTCCATCTACAACGCCATGCCCGAGGAGGGCGTTGTCGCTCTGGTCGACTTCCTGAAGAAGTTCGAGGCCGAGCACAAATAAGCTATAGGTTTTTTCGGTTCACGGCGCGCGTTGCGCGCCGTGAACATATTAAATAATTGATTTAAGGAGAGTTTTTGATATGCGTATTCTTGTTACAGACGGTATGGATAAGGGCGCTATGGCTCAGCTCCGCGAGATGGGCCATGAGATAGTCGAGCATTACTACGAGTCGGGCGAGCTGGGTCAGGCCCTGCGCGATTTCGACTGCGCCGTCATCCGCAGCGCCACAAAGGTCCGCGCCGAGCACATCGAGGTCGCCAAGAACAGCCAGCTCAAGCTGCTGATTCGCGCCGGCGTCGGTCTGGACAACATCGACGTCAAGGCCGCCGAGGCCGCCGGCATCACAGTTAAGAACACCCCCCGTTCCTCCTCCAACGCCGTTGCCGAGCTGGCTCTGGGCCTGATGTTCTCCTGCGCTCGCAATATCTCGGTCGCCGGCCACACAATGCGTGAGGGCAAGTGGGAGAAGAAGGCCTATTCCAAGGGCTTCGAGCTGACAGGCAAGACGCTGGGCATCGTCGGCTTCGGCCGCATCGGCCAGAGCCTGGGCGAGAAGGCCAAGGCCTTCGGCATGAACGTCATCGCCTTTGATATCTTCCATGTCCCCGGCATCGAGGAGAAGATGGGCATCAAGTATGTCGAGATGGACGAGCTGCTGGCTCAGGCCGACATCATCAGCGTCCACGCTCCGGCAGTTGACGGCGGCGCTCTGATAAGCGAGGCCAACATCGCCAAGATGAAGGACGGCGTTGTTGTCATCAACACATCTCGCGGCTCCAACGTCGACGAGGCCGCTCTGCTGGCCGCCCTCAAGTCGGGCAAGGTTGCCGCCGCCGGTCTGGACGTCTTTACCACCGAGTCCTCCGCCGACCACGCCGAGATACTCAATCTCGACAACGTCAGCTCCACGCCTCACATCGGCGCCGGCACAAAGGAAGCCCAGGCCCGTATCGGCGTCGAGATAGTCGACATCATCAAGGATTTTAAAGCCTAAACCCCACAAATAAGAAGGAGATACAGATATGGCAGTTGTAAAGCCCTTTAAGGCTGTACGCCCCACCCCCGAGCTTGTCTCTCAGGTGGCCGCTCTGCCCTATGACGTCATGGACACAAAGGAAGCCATTGACTATGTCAAGGGCAATCCCTATTCCTTCATGCGTATCGACAGGGCCGAGATGTCTTTCCCCGAGGGTTCCGACCCTTATGCTCAGGCTGTCTATGAGGAGGCTTCCAGACAGCTCCAGCAGATGAAGAAGGACGGCACATACATTCAGGACGAGAAGCCCTGCTATTACATCTACAAGCAGGTCATGAACGGCCGCGCCCAGATCGGAATCGTCGGCTGCGCCAGCGTTGACGATTATATAAACAATGTCGTCAAAAAGCACGAGCTGACACTGGCCAAGAAGGAGGACGACAGGTGCAACCATGTTGACATCTGCAACGCCAACACAGGCCCCATCTTCCTGACCTATAAGTCCAACGACGCCATCAACGAGGTCGTCAACAGCACCATGCGCGACAACGCCCCCGTCTATGACTTTGTCGGCGACAACGTCCAGCAGACCGTGTGGGTCATCAGCTGCCCCCACTGCAAGGGCGTTATCGAGGAGGCCTTTGAAAAAACACCGGCTCTGTATATCGCCGACGGCCACCACCGCTGCGCCAGCGCCGTAAGGGTCGCCCGTAAGCGCCGCTGCCAGTTCCCCGATTATACAGGCGAGGAGGAGTTCAACTATTTCCTCTGCGTTCTCTTCCCCGACGATCAGCTTGAGATCATGGACTATAACCGCGTTGTCGCCGACCTTAACGGCCTTGACAAGGACGGCTTTATGAAGAAGATAGGCGAGAAGTTCACGGTCGAAGAGAAGGGAGCCGGCCAGTATCATCCCGAGGCCAAGCACACCTTCGGTATGTACCTTGACGGCAAGTGGTATAAGCTGGCCGCCAAGGAGGGCACATTCGACAAGAATGACGTCGTGGCCCAGCTTGACGTTTCCATCCTTCAGGATAACCTGCTCCATCCCATTCTGGGCATCGGAGACCCCCGTACCGATAAGCGCATCGACTTTATCGGCGGTATCCGCGGCCTCGACGAGCTGGAGAGAAGGGTCAAGGAGGGCATGACTGTGGCCTTTGCCATGTATCCCACCTCCATCGAGGATTTGATGAATATTGCCGACGCCGGCAAGATAATGCCGCCCAAGAGCACATGGTTCGAGCCCAAGCTGCTTTCCGGCATCTTCATCCACGAGCTGAGATAAGCTATTTTACAGCCGCCGCCCAATCGGGCGGCGGGCTTTTTTTATTGTTTTCCCATTGCTTTGCCCGAGGCGAGATAAAAGGGCACGGCGGCCAACTGGGCGGCCACCGAGAGGGCCACCATGACGGGCACCGATATGTCATAGAGAACTCCCATGAGCCAGCTGCCGAGGAACCAGAAAACGCCCATGGCGCACTCGAACACGCCGTAGCCCGTGGCTCGGCTCTCCTTTGGCACCATGTTGGTGACGGCCGCCTTGAGGATAGATTCCTGCGCACCCATGCCGACGCCCCACAGGACTATGCCGAAGAGCAGGGAGGCCGTGCCCTCGAAGTAAAAGACAAAGAGGGCAAAAGGAGCCGAGATTACCGACGACAGGGCCAGAACCTTGACGCCCCATCTGTCGTACATCAGGCCGAAAACCATAGCCGCCACGGCGTCGACAAGCATGGCCCCGGCATAGAGCAGGGGCAGGTTGCCCGAGGTGACGATGGAGGAGGTTTCGGCCAGCCCTCCCGTCAGGGCGGCGTAATGGCCCGCGACGTGCATGGTTATCAGGGAATAGTCGATGAAGCCGAAAGCGAAAAGGCTTATGCCGGCGATATAGAGTATAAACTGCCTTTTAATCTTAAAGGGGATATATTCCTTGGGCGATGGCTCGAAATGCTCGGGGTTGGGGAACTTGGCCCTCGTGATAAGCAGTAAAACAAGGGTTATCGCGCCCGGCACGGCAAGGAGGGCGAAGCAGAGGGAGTAGGTGTCGAACATATCTCCTCCCCTTTTGAACAGCATGACGAGATAGAGCAGCACGGGGCCCAAAAACGCGCCTATCTGGTCGAGGACCTCCTGCATGGCAAAGCTTTTTCCGGCCCCCTCCTGTGAGGCGGCAAAGGACATTATGGTGTCTTTTGCCGGCTTTTTTACGGCCTTGCCTATCTTTTGCACCACAAGCAGAGAGCAGGCCCAGAACCACCCGTTTTTACCCACCAGCGCCAGAGCCGGAACGGCGATAATATCGAGGACATAGCCTATGACGGTCATGGGCCAATAGCGCCGGCTTTTGTCGGTCAGGCGGCCGAAAAAATACCGCATGGAATAGCCTATCATCTCGCCGAGCCCCGATATAAAGCCTATCGTCCCGGCAGAAGCGCCCAGCATGGTGAGGTAAGCGCCCCTTATGCTGGAGGCCCCCTCGTGGGTCATGTCGGAGAAGAGGCTGACTATGCCGAAAAGGACAATGAACGACATGGCGGCCGACATTTTTTTATTTTTCATAGCAGTTTTCCACCCTTTCGGCGACATTTACAAAGCCGCCCTTGCTTTCGTTTTTGCATCTTTCATAGAGAATATTGAGGATATGGGAAAACGCCTCTTTTTGTTCCTCCTCCAGGCATTCCAGAAGCCAGTCATAGAAGCAGGCTTCCAGATGGGCCTTGGAGCCTTTGAGCTTTTCGGCCTGGGGGGTGGGGAAGAGCAGGCGGCTGCGGCCGTCGCAGGGGTCGGCACGCCTTGTTATGTAGCCCTTTTTTTCAAGCCCGGCGGCTATCCTCGCCACGGCCCCCTTGTCCTGCCCCGTCAGGCGGCATATTTCCGACTGGGATATGCCGGGGGTTTTTCTTACGGCGTGGAGAACATCCAGCTCTCCCGAGCCGACGCCCTCCCTGCGGAGGGAGCGAACCGTGAAGCGGCTGACCTCTCGGGCTATCTTTGTTATCTGTCTTTTTGTGACGTCCATAAGCGCCTCCTCAAAAATAGTTGATATATCAAACGAATAGATGATACATCAACTATATTCTGATGTCAAGCCCACAAAAGAAGTTTTGTGTCCCCCTTTGCACAAGGTAGGAATAAAAATAACCCCTTGGAATAGTCCAAGGGGTTATTTTTATTTTTCGTCAAGCAAGCTTTGAACAGCTTTCATTATCCCTAATTTTCCGCTTTCATAGGTCAATCCGCCCTGAATAAAGGCCGTATAGGGGGGCCTCATGGGGCCGTCGCAGGAAAGCTCTATGGATGAGCCTTGAATAAAGGCTCCGGCCGCCATGACGACTTGGTCGTCATAGCCGGGCATATCCCACGCCTCGGGAGTGACGAATGAATCGACGGGGGAACCGGCCTGTATGCCGCGGCAGAAGGCCAGCAGCTTTTCGGGCGCGCCGAAATTGACCGTGTGGATGATGTCGAGACCGGCGCGGTCGTCCGACGGCGTGACGTCATAGCCCAAAAGGCCCATCAGCGCCGTGCAGAAGCCGGCCGTCTTGAGGGCCTGAGCCACCGTGTGGGGAGCCATAAAAAGTCCCTGATAAAAAAGGCGGTTGACGCCGAGGGAGGCTCCGCACTCGGCGCCTATGCCGGGCAATGTCAGTCGGGCGGCGGCGCGGTCGACAAGCTCCTTTTTTCCGGCCACATAGCCGCCTGTGGGAGCCAGTCCGCCGCCGGGGTTCTTGATGAGGGAGCCGCAGACGAGGTCGGCCCCGACTTCGGTCGGCTCGCGAGTGTCGCAGAACTCGCCGTAGCAGTTGTCGACCATTATATAGGCATGGGGGTTGACCCTTTTTACGATGGCGCAAAGCCTTTCTATCTCGTCTATGGAAAGGGTGTGGCGTATGCCGTAGCCCCTTGAACGCTGGATAAAGACGGCCTTTATTTTCGGGTCGGCCGCCCTTTTCTCTATCTCGCTCCAGTCGGGCAGGCCGTCCTTCATATCGACCGTTTCAAAGCCGATGTTATAGTCGGCAAAGGTTCCGCCGAGCTTTCCGCGCTGACCCGTCACGGTCTGGAGGGTGTCATATACGTTGCCCGTCAGGGAGAGCATGGTCTCGCCGCTTCCGACACAGGCAAACATTCCGCAGGCGATGGCGTGGGAGCCGTTGACAAAGCCGCTTCGCACAAGGGCCGCCTCACAGCCGAAGATATCGGCGTATATCTCCTCCAGCTTGTCGCGGCCCTGGTCGTCATAGCCATAGCCCGTCGTGCCGCGGAAATATGTATCGGCCACGCGGTGGTTTGAAAAGGCGTTCAGCACCTTTTCGGTGTTTTTCAGGGAGACCCACTCAATGGCTTTAAAGCGGAGGGCCACGTGGCCCTCCGCTTTTTCGGCAAGCTCCCTGAGCTGTGGTGAAAAATCAAAGCTCATGGAAAATATAAACTCCTTTTTATTCGGAAAGGGAAGAGACCAATATTTTTACCGCTCCCTCCACATCGTTCAGGCTGTATATCTCACGGGGAGAGTGGGTGTTCCTTGTGGGAATGGAAACTCCGCCCGAAAGTATGCCCCCGTGGACGCGCTGGATGCTTCCGGCGTCGGTGCCGCCCGAAAGCAGTATCTCGTCCTGATAGGGTACACTTGCCCTTTCGGCCCCCTTGCGGAGGAACTCGACCATCTGGGGGTTGCATATCAGGGAGGCGTCGCGTATTTTGACGGTGGCTCCCTTGCCCAGCTTTACATCGAGATAGGCGTCCGACTGGGAGAGGGTGTCTCCCGTGCCGCAGATATCGACGGCTATGGCCATGTCGGGGTGTATTCCATAGGCCGCCGTCCCGGCTCCACGCAGGCCGACCTCCTCCTGAGCGGTAAAGACAAAATAGAGGTCATAGGGGCTGGACTTGAGGGCCTCCATGGTCTTTAAAAGGACGATGCAGGAGACAAGATTGTCGGCGTAAGGGGTCAGCACCATGCCGTTCTGCTCGCAAGGCTCCCCCGAAAAAACGGCCACGTCGCCGATAG
The DNA here is from genome assembly GCA_947648385.1 of uncultured Clostridia bacterium. GTDB lineage: Bacteria > Bacillota > Clostridia > Oscillospirales > Butyricicoccaceae > RGIG1902. The sequence continues at coordinate 3,676 of CANSNO010000034.1, read as the reverse complement.
ATACAAGCTTTTCGGCCTCCTCGCGGCTTCCTGCGCCGATATCGATATAAAGGCTGTTCAGACGGACGTCGTTCAGGTTCTTTTTGCTCTCGTCGGCCCAGTTTTCGCACATGATGACGCCGTGAAGTCCGTTTTCAAACCTTATGGGCGTGCGGTGGAGAAAAGCCGGAGTGTGGCCCCCTATCGTCTCGAAACGAAGGTAGCCCTTTTCGTCTATAAATGTCACCATAAAGCCGATGACATCCATGTGGGCGGCCAGCATTATTTTATCTCCCGTCCCCTTTTTGTGGCAGATGACGTTGCCGAGGGCGTCACTGCTGACCTCGTCGGCAAAGGGGGCGGCCAGCTCGGCCAGAACCTTGCCCACGCCCCTCTCAAAGCCGGAGGGAAGGGCGGCCTCGACAAGCTGTTTTTGAAGTGTCAATGTGTCAAACATATTTTTCCCTCCTTAAAGCTTCTTTTGGGCGCAGGCGGCAAGGAGCCTCGCGCCGTTTTTCATGTCATTCAGGCTGACTATTTCGCAGGGAGAGTGGATGTTGCGGCCCGAAAGGGACATGCATCCGGCCAGCGCGCCCTTGCCCGTGTGCATCATGGCCGAGGTGTCGGTGCCCCCGGCGATGATTATCTCGTCCTGATACTTTATTCCGGCTTCCTCCGCCGCCTGCCTCATAAAGGCTATGGCCTCGGGCGAGCAGACGACGCTGGCGTCCTTTATCTTTATGGTCGGCCCGTGTCCCGTCCTGACGGGCATCTCCATGGCGGCTGAATACTCGTCGCCGCTGTAGCACAGGTCGATGGCTATGCCCATATAAGGCTCGATGTTGGCCGTGGCCGTTATGGCTCCCTTAAGGCCCAGCTCTTCCTGGACGGTAAAGACAAAATAGAGGTCGTTGGGGGATGACTTGACCTGCTCCATGGCCATGATAAGTGTGGCGCAGGAGGCCAGGTCGTCGGCATAGGGGGTCATCATGCAGTCGCTGCCTATCAGACGGGGCACGGTGTCGAACATGGCCAGATCGCCGACCTTTACCATCTTTTCGGCCTCCTCCTTGGAGGTGGCTCCGATGTCGATATAAAGGTCTTTGGCCGTTACGGAAGAGGCCGGCGTTTCAACCTTGTCGGACTGGCGGCGGAGCTTTATAATGCCCCTTGTGCCGTTTTGGAACCTGACGGCGGCGTGTATCAGGGCGGCGGCGCTGTGTCCGCCGATGGTGGTGAAGGATATAAAGCCGCCCTCGGAAACAAATGTCGCCATAAAGCCGATGACATCCATATGGGCGGCGAACATAAGCCTTTTGCCCTCGCCCTTTTTATGGCAGACAAGGCTGCCCGTCGGCGTGAACCACACCTCGTCGGCAAAGGGTCTGACAATTTCGGCTATCGCCTCGCCGCAGGGCCTTTCATAGCCCGAGGGCATGGCGGCCGCCACAAGCTTTTTTTGCAGTTCATAGGGCTCAAACATTTTTGTCGGCCTCCTTTATAAAGAGTCTCGCCATTTTGAGAACCTCGCCTATATCGGGCTTATAGGCCACATTGCAGGCGCAGTGGATATAGCGCGTCGGCGTGGCTATGCCCATGCCGACGGCGCCCGTGGCCGCCAGATGGAAGGCTCCGGCGTCGGTCGAGCCGTTGGCCGAGCGGCGGTACTGCCACTTTATGCCCTCCTCGTCGGCCTTTTGGGTCATGGATTTGATGAGTGAACGGGAATAGACCGAGGTCTTGTCATAGATGGACACGGCGCAGCCGAGGCCCTGTGTCGTCGACTGGGCGTGGACGGGCACGCCGGGCATATCGGCGGCCGTGGTGCCCTCTATCGTGAGGAAGGTGGGGGCGCCCAGCCTGTTGGCAGCGACCTTCGCGCCGCGGCTGCCGCCAATCTCCTCGTTGGTGGCAAAGACAAACCAAGTGTCATACTCCAGCTCTTCTTCTATAAGGGCGGCCATGACGGCGCATCCCACGCGGTCGTCGATGGCTTTTGATTTTATCCTCCCGTCGCCGAACTCCTCATAGGGGGAGTCAAAATAGCAGGGGTCGCCTATCTGGGCGTACTTCTCGGCCTCCCTGCGGCTGGTGGCTCCGATGTCGATATAGAGAGAGCCGGCGGGAGGGGCTATCTTGCGCTCGGCGGGGGTGGTCAGGTGGATGGCCTTGAGGGATATGACCCCGGGCACCTTTTGGGGGCCGACCTTGAGCTTGCGGCCTATCATGACACGGGGGTCTATCGAGCCGACGGTGACAAACTTTATCATGCCGCCCTCGGTTATCTTGCTGACCATAAAGCCGACCTCGTCCATGTGGGCCGAAAGGGCTATGGGCTTTTTGGGGGTGTTTCTGCCCTTTTTAAAGACCAGCAGGTTGCCCAGAGCGTCGACGGTCATCTCGTCGGCGTGGGGCCTTGCTATGTCGGCAATGGCCTCTCTGACCTCGTCCTCATATCCGGCCACGCCATCCTTTTCGCAAAGCAGCTTCAGTATTTCGGTAACTCTGTTCAGGTCGCTCATTATAAACTCCACCTCCCGTCGATATCCATTGCCAGCTCGGCCAGCAGCCTGCCGACATTTTCCACGTCGCTCATCTTTATGACCTCCACGGGAGAGTGCATATATTTCAGGGGCAGGGAGGCGACCAGCGTCGGACAGCCCTCCTCGATTATCTGCATACTCCACGCGTTGGTGCCTGTGCGTGAGGGCGCCGCCGAAACCTGATAGGGGATATTTTTGGCGCGGGCTATCTCCATCAGCTTTCTGGCGTATCTCGGCACGCTGTTGGTGCCCACGGTGATGACGGGGCCGCCGCCCAGGTCGCTCACCCTGTCGCCGGGCAGGTTGTCGTCGGTGCGCGCGTGGCAGACGTCGATTGCCACGGCCAGGTCGGGCCTGTCGCAATAGGTGCGGTAGGAAGCGCCGTGGCCTCCTATCTCCTCCTTTGTGGTGCCGATGATTATAAGGTCGACGTTCAGCTCTTTGTCTTTGAGAAGCTCGAGGGCGTGGAGCAGACAACAGAAGCAGGCCCTGTCGTCAAAGGACTTGCCGCATATCTGGTCGCCCAGAAGGTCGAAGGCCTGACTGGTGAAGGTCATATAGTCGCCTATTCGCACCTTTTTTCTGACCTCTTCCACAGGCATTCCCACGTCAACATAGAGATTTTCGATGGGCAGGGACTTGGCGTTGTCCCCGGGGGCCTGAAGATGGGGCGGCAGAGCGCCGACGACGCCGAGGATGTTGCCCGTCTTTGTCATGACGGAAAGGGTGCCGCCGGGAAGCATACGCTGGTCGACGCCGATGCCCATGAAGCGGAGAAAACCCTCCTCGGTTATGCCTGTGACGAGAAAGCCTATCTCGTCGATGTGGGCGTCCAGCATGAGCTTTTTGGCGCCCGGTTTGCCGCAGGATTTATAGCCCGAAACATTGCCGAACTTGTCCACCTCGACCCTGTCCACATAGGGCGCAAGCAGCTCGGCGGCCTTTTCGGCCACGGCAAACTCGTCTCCCGAAACGCCCTGGGCGTTGCAGAGAGTTGTGATTTTTTCTTTAAGAGTCAAAAAAACACCTCCTATGGTCTTTGTTAAGTTGTTTTATTTTAAATTGTTGACAAGCTCCTTGAAGTATCTGCCCCTGACCGAGAAGTTCTGGAAGCGGTCAAAGGCGGCGCAGGCCGGGGAGAAAAGGACGATATC
>CANSNO010000033.1 GCA_947648385.1 uncultured Clostridia bacterium | reverse complement strand
CGTGAAAAAGAAACAAAAAGCAAACAGGGGGATGCCCTGCCCCCCTGACCCCCAACGATAGGTGTCAAAGACGATTCCCGTATGGCTTTGTGAAAAGAACATTCACAAAGCCTATCCGGGACCCTTTCATCTAATAGCCTCCGGCAAGGTCAAGGGCGGATTAAAAGGCGCAAACGAGCCGTTAATTTATCTTATTCCCCTCGGCCAGAAGGGCCGCCACGCGCCTTTTAAGCTCGGCGTTTTCGGGCATATTCAGCAGAGGGTCGCGGCGAAAGGTCTCCTCGGCGGCCGTTCTGGCCCTTTCGAAAAGGCTCATATCCTTTGAAAGGTCGGCCAGCTTAAAGGCCGGCAGGCCGTGCTGTCTGTGGCCGAAAAAGTCGCCGGGGCCGCGCAGGCGCAAATCCTCCTCGGCGATCTTAAAGCCGTCGTTTGTGTTGCAGATGACCTCTATGCGCGGCGACCTCGGCCCCTTTCTCATAAGAACGCAGTAGGACTGCCTCTCTCCCCTGCCCACGCGCCCCCTGAGCTGGTGGAGCTGGGAAAGGCCGAAGCTTTCGCAGTTCTCTATTATTATAAGGTTGGCGTTGGGCACGTCGATACCCACCTCGATGACCGTGGTGGAGACAAGCACGTCCAGCCTTCGCGCGGCGAAATCGGCCATGACGGCCTCCTTTTCCTCAGCCGTCATCCTGCCATGGAGAAGCCCCACCCTAAGCATGGGCATGGCCTTTGAAAGAGCGGCGGCATAGCTCTCGGCCGAGGCGCGGTCGTTCTCCTCGCTGTCCTCGATAATGGGGCAGACGATATATGCCTGTCCCCCCTCCTGTACCTGCTTGAGCAGAAAGGCCATGGCCCTTTTGCGCTTGTCCTCGCCTACGCTGTATGTCTCTATCGGCCTGCGCCCCGAGGGCAGCTCGTCGATGACAGAAAGGTCAAGGTCGCCGAAAATTATGAGGGACAGGGTGCGCGGTATGGGCGTGGCCGACATGACCATCATATGGCTTTCGGGCGCCTTTTGAGCCAATCGGCTCCTCTGGGCGACGCCGAAACGGTGCTGCTCGTCGACGACGAACAGACCCACGTCCTTAAAGGCGACCCCCTCCTGTATCAGCGCGTGGGTGCCGCAGATTATATCGGTCTCCCCGTCCCGTGCCGCCGCCAGCGCCGCCCTCTTTTCGGCCGCCGTCATGGCGGATATCAGCAGGCCGACATTTATGCCGAAGGGAGCCATCATGCTTTTCAGGGTTTTGACGTGCTGACGGGCCAGAAGCTCGGTGGGAGCCATAATGACGGCCTGACGGCCGTTCTTTTTGCACAGCCAGGCGCAGGCCGCCGCCACCAGAGTCTTGCCAGAGCCGACGTCACCCTGAACAAGCCGGTTCATGCGATAGGGCGAGGTCATGTCGAAAAAGGCCTCCTCTACGGCCCTTTTCTGGGCATTTGTCGGCTCAAAGGGCAGCTTTTTGTAAAACTCCTCGGGAGAATAACGCTCCATGGGGCGGCTTATTTTTGTTTTTGATTGTCTTTTCAGGCCTATTGAGGCGGCGCAGAATACATAAAGCTCCTCCGTGACGAACCTGCGCGCCGCCGCCGCGGCCTCCCCCAAGCTGTCGGGGAAATGTATCTGACTGTAAGCACTTTCTGAAGAGGGCAAGCCAAGCTCCTCCATAAGCTGTAAAGGCAAAGGGCTTTCCGGCGTTCGGCAGACCTCCAGCGCCGCCTTTGCCCCCTGGCTTATCATGGCCGAGGTCAGCCCGGCCGAAAGGGGATATACGGGCAATATGCGCCCCGTGACCCCTCCGCTTTTCCCCTCCTCCTCAAAGACGGGGTTTATCATGGACAGACGGCGGCCGTTTTCCTCCACCCTGCCGAAAAATATATACTCGCGGCCCCTGACAAGCTGATTTTTAATATACGCTCTGTTGAAAAATATAATATCTATACTGTTTGTATCGTCAAAAGCCCTGACCTTGACCATCTCCCTGCCTCCGGCGATACGGGCCGAAGTGGGGTCGGCCGCCAAAATAAGACGGTAGCAGGCCTTGCCCTCCTCGGGTCTCTTCATGAGGGTCGTTATTCTGCTTCTGTCCTCATAATCACGGGGAAAATAAAGCAAAAAGTCCCCCACTGTCTCTATGCCCAGCTTTTTTAAAAGGGCGGCCCTTTTGGGGCCGAAGCCGGGCAGAGCCGTGACGGGACTTTTTTCACTCAGGTTATTTGACATCATAACGGTAAACGGCCGCCACGACGCCGAGAATCATGCACTCGTCGCCGTCGATGGGGTCATAGTCGGGGTTTTCGGGCATAAGCCATACATGGCCGTCCTCCATGCGCAGGCGCTTGACGGTGGCCTCGTCGCCTATCAGGGCGACGACAATCTGGCCGTTTACGGCCGTCGGCTGTTTTTTGACGATGACGATATCCCCCTCCAGAATGGCGGCGTTTTTCATGCTGTCGCCCCTGACGGCCAGGGCGAACATCTCGCCGCTCTGCCCCCCCTCATAGGGCACATATCCCACAGTCTCCTCGACGGCCAGTATGGGCGCGCCGGCGCGGACGGTGCCTATGACGGGGACATTTTTATAGCCCGTGTGGGAGGCGAGGGATATGGTGCGCGTCTTGCCGCCGGTCTTTTGCAGGTATCCGGCCTCTTCCAGTATCTTTAAATGGGAATGGACGGTGGAGGGCGAGGAAAGGCCGACGGCCTCCCCTATCTCCCTGACCGAGGGGGCGTAGCCTCGCTCCGCCGAAAAGCTTTCTATATATTCGAGGATAGCCTTGCGCTTGGTGGAAAGTATTTTTGCCGCCACTTTTATCTCCTCCGTTTAAAAATACAATTTAATATATATATCATAACACGGGCCGACGCAAAAAGCAAACATTTGTTTTGATTTTTACAAACCCATCAGCCGCCTTACAAAATAAAGGAGCAGAATATGTCCTGGATAGAAGCCGTAGCATAGCAGGCGGAACCATTTGGCGTTATATCCCCTTTTGCCGTTATACAGCCATATGGGGATAAGGGCCGGCACGGCAAAGGATTGCTGGACAAGCTCGAAAACGCGGCCGAAAAGGCTGACCTCGTAATAATATCCGCCCAGCATTATGACATTTATTATATAAAGGCCCACAATCTGCCCGATAAAACCGGCGGCGTCCCTTCTGCGGAAAATATAAAAAACCACCACCGTAAGCACGCCCGGGCCGTAATAATCCAGCATGAGCAGATACGCCAGGCCGTATCCGGCCGCCGCGGCCAGCGCCGCCAGAGGCAGCGCGAAAAACGGCCTGAACTTTTTTCGGCACCAATCCATAATATAAAGCACCGAAAGGGCAAGCAGGAATGTCCACAGGACGTTCTGGTGGAAGGGATAAAAGAGGCTTCCGCCGTACATAAGGTCGAAGGGCGCCTCGGAAACAACGGCCCAAAGCAGCATACGCCCCATGTATTTTTTCAGGTCGGACGTGTGGGCATAGCCCTCGCTGACCATAAAGGCAAATATGGGAAAGGCCAGCCTGCCGAGACAGGTCAGCCACTCCCACGCCGGGAAGAGCATGGCCCATGCGTGGTCGCACAGCATAAAGGCCATGGCGAGGACGTGCAGCCCGGCCGAGCTTATTCCGTTTTTTGATATATTTTTCATGTCTGCCACCTCCGAAAGCATTTTAGCCGTCCTTGTTTTCTCTGTCAACCTCGCCCCCACAAGTTCTTGACGATACCGCCTATAAAATGGTATAATGCTTTGAATACAAATTCGGGAGGGACGAAGGGTATGTGGACGGCCACGAACTGGAAAGACTACCGCCTGCTGGACTGCGGCGACGGAAAAAGATATGAAAACTGGGGCGGTCGTTTTCTCGTCAGGCCCGACCCACAGGCCATATGGCGCCCTGCCTCGAAATGGGACAGGGTGGACGCCGTATACCACCGCAGCAACACGGGCGGCGGAAGCTGGGAGGTCTTTTCCCTGCCCGAAAGCTGGACGATAGGCTATAAGGATTTACGATTCAACATAAAGCCCATGAGCTTCAAGCACACGGGGGTTTTCCCCGAGCAGGGGGCCAACTGGGACTTTATCACCGATATGATAAAGGGGCAAAAGAGGGAGATAAGCGTCCTAAACCTCTTTGCCTATACGGGCGGCGCGACGATAGCCGCCGCCGCGGCCGGAGCCAGGGTCTGCCATGTGGACGCCTCAAAGGGCATGGTGAGCTGGGCCAAGGAAAACGCCAGAAGCTCGGGCCTGGCGGACGCGCCGATAAGGTATATAGTCGACGACTGCTTAAAGTTTGTCAGGCGCGAGATAAACAGGGGACATAAATACGACGCCATCATTATGGACCCTCCCTCCTACGGACGTGGGCCGTCGGGAGAGATATGGCGCTTTGAGGACAACATCTATGACTTTGTCTCCCTCTGCGCTCAGGCGTTGTCGGACGACCCCCTCTTTGTCATCATCAGCTCGTATACGGCCGGAGTGTCCCCCTCGGTGCCGGAATACATTTTAAACCGCCTTATCACCCCTCGCTTCGGCGGTGGGACGGAATCGGGCGAGCTCTCTCTGCCCGTGGAGCGCACGGGGCTGACCCTGCCCTGCGGCCACGCCTCGCGCTGGATGGCGTAGCATATCCCAAACCGCGGATTTTTCAAAACAGGAGAAAAAATGGAAAACACCGTTATTTTTGCCGACAACATCTCATACTCCTATCCCGTTGAGGAGGGCAAAAGCCCCGTCCTCGCCTTGGATGGGGTGACGATAAAAATAAACAGGGGCGAGTTTGTCGCCGTGCTGGGCCACAACGGCAGCGGCAAATCGACCTTCGCCAAGCATCTGAACGCCATTTTGCTTCCCTCGGGCGGCACGGTGTATATCGACAATATGGACACGAGGGACGAAAGCCTGCTTCTTGCCATCAGGAGCCGCTGCGGCATGGTGTTTCAGAACCCCGACAACCAGATTGTCGCCACCGTCGTCGAGGAGGACGTGGCCTTTGCACCCGAAAATATGGGCGTACCACCCGAGGAGATAAGGCGGAGGGTGGACAGGTGCCTCGACATTGTCGGCATGAGCCAATATAAAAAGCACGCTCCCCATCTGCTGTCGGGCGGCCAGAAACAGCGCGTAGCCATCGCCGGAGTGCTGGCCATGGAGCCTTCCATCCTCGTCATGGACGAGCCGACGGCCATGCTCGACCCCTCGGGCAGACGGGAGGTCATGTCGACCATACTTGAATTAAACAAGCAGAGGGACATGACCGTCGTGCTTATAACCCATCACATGGACGAGGCGGCCATGGCCCAAAGGGTCATCGTCATGCACGAGGGCGAGGTGGCTCTCGAGGGCACGCCGAGGGAGGTCTTTTCTCAGGTGGAGCGCATAAGGGGGCTTTCCCTGCTGCCGCCCCAGACTGTCGACATACTTTTCAGGCTGAACAAAAGGGGCTACAGCCTGCCCCTTGACGGCATGACGGTGGAGGAATGCGCCGACACGCTGGAGGAGTTTCTGAAAGGACGCGGCTCCGAAGCGTCCTCCGGCCAAAGCCCGTCGGCTCAGGAGAGGCCCCAAAAAAATCAAAGATTTTGCGGTGAAAATATTTTAAAGGTCGATAATATCTCGCACATATATTCGGCCGGCACGCCCTTTGAAAAAAGGGCCATAGACGGCGTCGGCCTGACGGTCGGCAAGGGCGAGTTCGTGGGGCTTATCGGCCACACGGGAAGCGGAAAATCCACCCTTGTCCAGCATTTCAACGGTCTGCTTTCCCCCACCTCGGGCCATGTATATGTGGACGGCGTCGACATAAACTCCTCCCCCCAGGAGGCAAGAAAGGCCAGATTCAAAGTCGGCCTTGTCTTTCAATATCCCGAGTATCAGCTTTTTGAGGAGACAATATACAGGGATATCGCTTTCGGCCCCAAAAACATGGGCCTCGACGAGGATGAGATCGACCGCAGGGTCAAAAGGGCGGCATCTCAGGTGGGGCTTGAGGAAAGCCTTTTGGAGGCGTCACCCTTTGACCTTTCGGGAGGACAGAAGAGGCGCGCGGCTCTGGCAGGAGTCTTTGCCATGGAGCCCGAGCTGCTTGTGCTGGACGAGCCTATGGCCGGCCTCGACCCCGTCGGGCGCGAGGAGATAATAAGCTGCATAGAGAGCTACCGCCGCGAGACGGGCTCCTCGGTGCTTTTCGTCACCCACAGCATGGAGGACGCCGCCAGAATATCCGACCGCCTGATAGTTTTGAGCGGCGGTAAGGTGCTGACGGAGGGCGCGCCCGAAGAGGTGTTTTCACGCAGCGGCGAGCTTTTGGAAAACGGCCTTGACATACCCATGGTCACAAGGCTTTTTATCGAGCTGAACCGCCGCGGCATAGCCCTGCCCCCCTCGGTCTACACAACGGAACAGGCGGTAGAGGAGATAATAAAGCTCAGGGAGGGCGGCCATGCTTAAAAATATAACCCTCGGACAGTTTTTCCCCGGGGACAGCATAATACACAGGCTCGACCCCCGTACAAAGATACTGGCCGTCATCATGTTTGTGGTGGCCCTCTTCATGTCCTCCAGCTTTTGGGGCTATCTGATATGCTTCGCCTTTCTGGCATGGTGCTTCAGAACGGCGCATATACCCTTTAAAATGATACTGCGGAGCCTGAAGCCCCTTGTGATAATCCTGATTTTCACGGGACTGCTCAATATGCTCTACACCCCGGGCGACACCCTTGTCCGCTTCTGGATATTCAACATCACAAAGCAGGGGGTCAAAAACGCCGGCTTTATGATGTGCAGGATAATTCTGCTGATATCCTCCACCTCCATGCTGACCTACACCACCTCGCCTATAGCCCTGACCGACGGCATTGAGAGGCTCCTTTCCCCTCTGAAAAAGGTCAGGGTGCCCGTCCACGAGTTCGCCATGATGATGACGATAGCTCTGCGCTTTATACCCACCCTTATCGAGGAAACCGACAAAATAATGTCGGCCCAAAAGGCCAGAGGAGCCGATTTTGAAAGCGGAAGCCTCATTCAGCGCGCCAAGGCCCTTGTGCCCTTGCTGGTGCCCCTTTTCGTCTCGGCCTTCCGCCGCGCCGACGAGCTGGCCACGGCCATGGAATGCCGCCTTTATCACGGCGGCGAGGGCCGCACGAGGCTCAACACACTGAAAATGACGGGACTTGACAGCGGCGCTCTGGTCTTTACCGTTGCCCTCTGCGCCCTTGTCATCAAGGCCGGATGGATAGCGGGGCTTTTGATATGAACACAGCCCTCAAGCTCTCATATCTCGGCACGGCCTACCACGGCTGGCAGAGGCAGAAAAACGGCCTGACCGTCCAACAGCTTGTGGAAGAGGCCATTGAAAAAACCTGCGGCATAAAGACCTCGGTCTCGGGCTGCGGCCGCACCGACGCCGGAGTTCACGCCGAGGGGTATGTGGCAAATTTCAAGGGCGACTGCCGCATCCCCATGGACAGGCTGCCCCACGCCCTCAACGCCCGTCTGCCCGGCGATATAGTCATCCACGAAAGTCATATAGTTCCCGAGGATTTTGACGCCAGATTTTCATGTCTCGCCAAGGAATACACCTACCGCGTACACAACAGCCCCACGCGCAACCCCTTTTTGACCGACAGGGCCTATTTTTATCCCCAGCGTCTTGATGAAAAGGCCATGGCCGAAGCCGCCGCCCATTTTGTCGGCGTACACGATTTCTCGGCCGTGCGCTCCCTCGGCACCCCCGTGCGCTCACCCGTAAGGGAGATATACTATCTCGACGTCGAGCGCCGCGGCGACATGATAGACATAAGGGTCTGCGCCAACGGATTTTTATACAATATGGTCAGGGCCATCTCCGGCACCCTTGTATTCGTCGGGTGCGGCAAGATACCCCCCGGGAACATCCCGAAAATACTGCTGTCTAAAGACCGCGAGCAGGGAGGCCCCACGGCCCCGGCCTGCGGACTGTATTTGACCGCTCTCGATTACAATATGGAGAATATTAATATAAATGTCAAACCAATACGCCGATAAGGTCTTATCCTTCCGCGAGGACAGGCGTCTGGCCGTCGTTTCGGCCGTCCGCTCCCTGTGTCTCATAGGTCTGCTGATGACCGTGATATACTGCATCTTCGCCTATCACGAAAGCCTGAATACGGTCAACGCCAAACGCATAATTTCATACATAGAGCGCATGACCCTTCAGGGGGAGGAGACCGACTCCTTCGCGCTGGAATGGGGTCTGGACAACACCTATGCCCCCTTCGACGTGGGGGTGGCCTCCTGCTCGGGGGGATATTACCGCTTCATCCCTCCCTTCAAGGACATGGAATATTCCTATCAGGTCAAATACGCCAGCCCCTATATCGAGACCTGTGACGGCTTCCTCTATGTCTATGACCTGGGGGGGCGCGGCATAACGAGGCTCAACAGCTATGCCTGCCTCGGCAGTACGACCCTCGATTCCGACATAATAAGCCTGAGCGCCAATCTGTCGGGAGAGGTGGCCGTCGTCACCGACGAGGAGGGCTACCGCTCGGCCGTCATGGTGACGGACAAAAACTTCAAGCAGCTTTTTAAATGGCAGACGGCCGACCACTTTATCTTTATGGCGGCCCTCTCGCCCAACGGAAAGGACATCGCCATACTCTGTCTCGGTCAGCGCGACGGCAAGGCCGATTATTACATCATGCTCCAGTCGATAGACGAGGACGACCGCCGCGCCACAATCGACCTTGGAGACACGGCCGTCTATTCCATCAAATACTATTCCAACGGGCGGCTGATGATATTGAGCGAAAGGGGCCTTTACGCCTATAACGGCAGCGGCGAGCTGATTTGCAGCTATCCCTTTTCGGAGGGCACCCTCATGAGCTTCAGCCACGAGAGGGAGGGGCGGTGCGCCGTATCCCTCAAGGGCGACGTGGGCGACACCTCGAAAATATTGGTGCTGGACGAGGACTGCGAGCCTGTTTATGAGGAGGTGACGGCAGGCTCGGTGAGATATATGGCGCTGCGCGAAAACACGCTGGCCTATCTCTCCCCCGAGGGCGCCGTCAGGGTCGGCCTTCACGACGGTCAAAGGGAGGCAAAAGATGCCCCCGGAGCCAGAGACATACTTATAACCGAAACGGGAGCGGTCGCCGCCGTCTATACCGACAGCGCCAAGATAGTGCCTTTTGGCAGGACAGGAGAATGATAGAATGAACAGCCTTTTCTTTTTTTCAAGCCCGCACATTTTTGACGTCATCTTTTTACTCATCGTAATATTCATGTTCTTTGTGGGCAAAAAGCGCGGCGCCGTCAGGGTGGTCACAGGCCTTTTCGGCACTCTGGCCGCCTGGATAGGGGCCTCGGCTCTCAGCCCGTCCCTGACTCCGCTGACCGTCAGGCTGGTGACTCCCTATGCCTCCTCGGCCATATCGAGGGGCGCCGAGGCCATGGGCCTGACTCCTGTGCTGGACACGGCCGTCGCCATTTCCGACGGTATGGCCCAAACGGCTTCTTCCCTCTTGACGCTGGGAGAAAAGCTCTCGGCCCTCGGTATGCCGGAGCAGTTGTCCGAGCTGGCCGGCAGGCTTGGCGTCACGGGCACCCTTGAAAGCATGGTGCCCGAAACGGCCGTCACCCTGACCCCGGCCGAGCTGCTGACCCAAGCCATGGTGGCCAAAATAGCGCCCATAGCCACATTTTTTATACTTTTCATACTGATAAAGGCGGCCATATCCATTGTCTCGCGCCTGCTCTCGCTGGATTGGCCCATATTCAGCTCCCTGAACCACATGGCCGGCGGCCTTATCGGCCTGCTGGGCGGCGCGCTTCTGGTGCTGGCCCTGTGCGCCGGAATACTGACATGGGGCACCGCCGAAGAGGCCGGCCTGACGTCGGCCGTCATGCTGAGGGAAAGCTTTATCGGGGGCCTTGCCGCCCGGTTTATAGGATAAAAATTTCTCCATCAATTCACAATTACGACATAATAAGGTGTTATAATCAAACCGTAACACGGAAAAGAGAGAACGCCACTATGAAACACGTGCCAAACATACTGTCGGCCTTCAGGATAATTCTTGTGCCCCTGTTCGCCGCCGTCTTTTTCAGCGATATGGCAAACGCCCACACTATAGCCGTCGGCGTTTTTGTGCTGGCCGGACTGACCGATATCCTCGACGGCTGGATAGCCAGAAAATACAACTGCATATCCCTTCTCGGCCGCGTGCTTGACCCTCTGGCCGACAAGCTGATGGTCATGACGGCCCTTATCTGTATGTCCGTCAGCGGCATAATACCCTATTTTGTCAGCATACTTTATGTAGGCAAGGAGTGTTTTCAGATAATCGGCAGCGCCGTCGTGCTCAAGTTCATCAAGGATATGCCCCCCTCAAACAAGCTGGGCAAATCGGCCACCCTGCTGATATATGTGGCGATAGTGGCAACAATACTTTTTGACCTGCCCGAAAAGGTTTCCTACTGTCTTTTCGCAGCGGCCTACGCCGCCGTTTTCAGCGCGCTGGCCTCCTATATAATAATGGGAGCCAGGCTTTTAAAGGAGAACAGAAAATGAACCCACCCATCTGCTCACGTTGCAAGAAAAACATAGCCGTCGTTTTTGTCACAAAGATAGAAAACGGCGAGACAAAAAACGAGGGCCTCTGCTTCAAATGCGCCAAGGAGCTGGGCATCAAGCCCGTGTCCGATCTGATGGACCGCTTCGGCATCACCGACAGCGACCTTGACAACATGACAAAGGAGCTGACCGAGGGAGGGGGCGAAAGCCTTCAGGCCCTCATGGAGAGCTTCGGCAAAATGGCCCCCGGGGACGAAGACCCCGACACGGACGGGGACGACGGGGGCGAGGACGACGAGGAGTCCTCGCGCGCTCCGGCCTTTCCCCTCTTTTTCAACCGCCGTATGCCCCGTGAAAAGGGCGAGGCCCCCAAGGAGAAGAAGAGCAAGCCCTCCAAGTTCCTTTCAAAATACGGCATAGACCTGACCGAGCGCGCCCGTCAGGGCAAGCTGGACAGGGTCATCGGCCGCGCTCAGGAGACCGAGAGGGTCATACAGATACTCAACCGCCGCCAGAAGAACAACCCCTGCCTCATCGGCGAGCCGGGCGTCGGCAAGACGGCCGTGGCCGAGGGTCTGGCCCAGAAGATAGCCTCGGGCGACGTGCCCTTTAAGCTGCGCGACAAGCAGGTATGGCTTTTGGACATGACGGCCATGGTGGCCGGCACCCAGTTCCGCGGCCAGTTTGAAAGCCGCATGAAAAACCTCATCGACGAGGTCAAGACCCTCGGCAACGTCATTCTCGTCATCGACGAGGTTCACAACCTTGTGGGGGCCGGAGACGCCGAAGGCTCCATGAACGCCGCCAATATCTTAAAGCCGGCCCTCTCAAGGGGCGAGATACAGGTCATCGGCGCCACCACCTTCAAGGAATACCGCAAGCACATCGAAAAGGACGCCGCCCTCGAGCGCCGCTTCCAGCCCGTGACGATAAACGAGCCGACCGCCGAGGAGACCTTCGACATTCTCAAGGGGGTCAAGGGCTACTATGAGCAATACCACGGCGTCACCATTTCCGACGCCGTCATATCCCAGGCCGTCCATCTGGCCGACAGGTATATAAACGACCGCTTTATGCCCGACAAGGCCATCGACCTCTTGGACGAGGCCTGCTCCGACCTCAACCTCAAAAGCGCCGTCATCAACGAAAAGGGCGCCCTCAAAAAGGAGCTTGAGGAGAAACGCGCCCTCCTTGATGAGCTGACAAATCAGGAGACGTCGGAAAACAGCGAGGATATTTTTGCCCGTATAGCCGAGGCCAAAAGCCGCATCCTCCAGATAGAACAGCGCATGGGCGTCCTTGACGCCGCGCCTCCTCCCGAGCTTTCGGTCGACGACCTTTCAAGGGTCATCGAGCTTTGGACAAAGATACCGGCCAGCAAGGTGCGCGAGCAGGACTTCGAGCGCCTGACCAAGCTGGAGGGCCGCCTCAAGCAGCGCGTCATAGGCCAGGACGAGGCCGTAGAGGCCGTCGCCTCGGCCATACGCCGCCGCAGGGCCGGCATTTCCTCCAAGCTCAAGCCTGTCTCCTTTATCTTTGTCGGCCCCACGGGCGTCGGCAAGACCGAGCTTGTCAAATGCCTGGCCGCCGACCTCTTCGGTTCGGAGGACGCCCTTATCCGCCTCGACATGAGCGAGTATATGGAAAAGCACTCGGTCTCCAAGCTGATAGGCGCGCCTCCGGGATATGTGGGCTATGACGAGGCCGGCCAGCTTACCGAAAAAATACGCCGCCGCCCATATTCGGTCGTGCTTTTCGACGAGATAGAAAAGGCCCATCCCGATGTTCTCAACATCCTTTTGCAGATACTGGACGACGGCCGCGTGACCGACGCTCAGGGCCGCAAGGTGGCCTTTGAGAACACGGTCATCATCATGACCTCCAATGCCGGAAGCGGACGCTCCTCGGGCGCCGTCGGCTTCGGTCACACCGTGACCCAGCTCAGCCGCGAGAGGGCTTTAAGCGCCCTTTCGGAGATAATGAGACCCGAGTTCCTCAACAGGATAGACGAGATAATCCCCTTTAACCAGCTCAGCGAGGAGAACTTCAAGGGCATCTGCGCCATCATGCTCTCCGACCTCAAAAAAGGCATGGCAGGCAACGGCATGAGCTTCGAGTGGGACGAAAAGGCCGTCGACTATCTGACAAAAAAGTCCTTCTCCATCAAGTTCGGCGCGCGCAACCTCAGAAGGCTGATAGAAAAAGAGGTGGAGGACAAGGCGGCTGCCATTATCATCGGCTCCTATCAAAGCCCCGTCAAGGGCGTCACCCTGACCTCCGACGGCCAGCAGACCATCGTCGAGGCCGTCAGATAAAAAGCTTTCATTCCCCCGTGGACGCGGCTCGCGCCCACGGGGGGAAATAAAAATGACGATTTCTCTTGACAACCCATGCCTCACATGATAAAATTGTAAAGCTGATACGCGGGTGTAGTTCAATGGTAGAATGTCAGCCTTCCAAGCTGAACACGTGGGTTCGATTCCCATCACCCGCTCCATAAAACATTTGCTTCCCGCCACAGGGCAGCATGAAAATGTTGATTATGGAAAATAAAATATGTGCCTGTAGCTCAGCAGGATAGAGCAACTGCCTTCTAAGCAGTAGGTTGGGGGTTCGAGTCCCTCCAGGCACGCCATTAGATGCGGTGGATATAGCTCAGTTGGTTAGAGCGCCAGATTGTGGCTCTGGAGGCCGACGGTTCGAATCCGTTTATCCACCCCATTTTTTATTTTATCCATAGTGCGCCGCGCTATTTTTTCACTTCCGCTTGACGCGCTGACCAAAACCAAGGCCTCGGCTGTCAGCGGCTTTTTATTATTCATTTTGGGGCATAGCCAAGCGGTAAGGCACGGGACTTTGACTCCCGCATTCGTCGGTTCAAATCCGGCTGCCCCAGCCATATACGATCCATTAGCTCAGTCGGCAGAGCACCTGCCTTTTAAGCAGGGTGTCCGGAGTTCGAATCTCCGATGGATCACCATAATGCGAAGATACGAACTCTTTTTCATTGTTCGCAATGTCTTCGCACTAACCATTAAAATAGAGGACTGCTGAAAAGCGGCCCTCTATTTCTATTATGGAAATGAAAAAGAGCCGAGGGGATATCCCCTCGGCTCTGTCTTTTCATGCCTACTTAATGGCTCTGGCCACCATGGCGGCGACCTCCTGACGGGTGGCGAAGGCCTGAGGCGCTTCGGCGTCGGTTATGCCGAGTCTCTTGGCCTCGTCCAGTTCCGTCACGGCCCAGCCCGAGGCCGCCAGCTCACGGCGGCGAGCCAGATAATTCTCCATCATGGCGTCAAACTCTTTCTGTGTCATAACTTCCTCCCATGTCTGTATAAAGTTTTCGGGCCTGTCGTACCTCTGTATCAGAGCCGACACGCTGTTGGCCGGCAGATACTTTTTAAGCTCAAAATGGGGCTTGTCCCTGAAGCTCTTGAAGTCGCCGCCCCAAAAGAGGCCGAGGCTCTTGCCGACCTCGCCGCAACGGGAAAACCAACCGTCGGCGTCGTTATAGGCCCCCTTGCCGTCGTTCCTGTAGATATCAAAGGCCAGCCCCCAGTTGTGGGGCGACAGGGGGTATTTTGCATTGGTGACGATGCTGCCGGGGGTCGTGCGTCCCTGAGCATAGAGGGCGTCCTGCTCGGCCTTGGTGCGGCGCGTCTGGCTTATGCCGACCTCAAGCCCCTTGGCCTTGCAGGCAGATACAAACTCGCGGCATATGTCCCTAAGCTCGGGATGCAAAAGCGATATATCTCTGCTCACATTCAAACCTTCTTTTTTTCATACTGTGCCGTGGATATGCCCAGAAGCGCCCCCAGAAAAGCGTCGACCGCCGTTATGGTTCCCACGACCTCCTCGCCCATGGGCAGCCCCCAGATAGACGACAGGGCAAAATACAGCGTGCCCACGGCCGGAAGCGCAATCTGCGCCACCCACTTTAATACATCATATGTTCTGTTGCTCATGCTTTGTTACTCCCCCTTATTTGTGGTATTCCTCAAGGTCGCCGATACGGTGATTGATGACCTTTATCTGCTCCTCGACGACCGGCATACGCTTGGCGAAATTATTGTGTTCGCGCACCTCCCGTGTCAGCTCGTCTATCCTGGTCTCGGTGACGGCGGCCTGCTTGTTGTTGGCTATAAGCACCCCTAAAAGGGTCAGTCCGCTGGTTATTACCGCCGTTATTATGCTGTCGCTCATTTGGCCTCCCTTATCCTGTCGTAGAGCCTGACGATTATACTGGCCGCCTGCGCGGCGCTGGTCATGGCACCGAGCGCCCCCTGACCGAGGAGGAAATATTAGAGCATCTGAACTCCCCCGATGTGGAATACCGCGAGGACGGCTCGGTCTGGGTATGCTACCGCGGCGAGGAGCTGGATATAACCGACAGGTTCGGCGAGGACGGGATTTGCTATGTCAAGCTGACAGGCGACGGCGGCACGCTTTATATGACGGTCAAATATCTGGGCGGCCACGCCACAAGCCCTCACAGCTATATCTCCCCCGAGGATTTCAACACAGGGGACTGATTTTAAAAAAAGGACGGCTTTCGCCGTCCCTTTTTTATTCGGGCTGTGTTTCCTCTATGCCCTCCAGCTTGTTGGCCATATTCTGGACAGCCTCGTCGCCGTGGGGCAGCGCGCCGCTGTGTACCATTGAGACCTGGAGCAGCTTGGGCAGTTTGTCAAAGGCTTCGCACCTGTCGATTTTCACCATTATCACCTCCTGTCCCTATTATGCCCCGAAACTTTTGGCTCTTTTGCTTATTGACATATTTTTTCGCCGATAGTATCATAACAGCGTATCTTAATAATCAAAGGAGGATCATGAAGGTGAACGAGCTTTTGGATATGTTTCTCACCTTTGCGAGAATAGGCGCCCTGACCTTCGGCGGCGGCTACGCCATGCTTCCCATGCTTCAAAAGGAAGTCGTCGAAAAGAAAAAATGGGCCACTCTTGAGGAAATCATGGATTATTACGCAATCGGCCAGTGCCTGCCCGGCCTTATCGCCGTCAACACGGCCGGATTTATCGGGCAGAAAAGGCGCGGCAATATCGGCGGCTTTGCCTGCGGTCTGGGCGTGGTATTTCCCTCTCTTGTCATTATAACCATTATCGCCGCCTTTATCGGCGGCTTTGCCGATATGCCGGCCGTCAAAAACGCCTTTGCCGGCATCGAGGTCTGCGTCGTGGTGCTGATATGCAACGCCGTTATGAAGCTTTGGAAAAAGGCCGTCATCGACGCCAAGACCCTTATAATTCTCTTGGCCGTCTTTGCGGGAGCCACCTTTACCGACCTGTCTCCCATCCTTTTCATTCTGGCGGCCGCCGTGGCCGGAGTTCTGCTTCAGGTTTTGGGAGGTAAAAAGGCATGATATATTTAAAGCTGTTTTTTGAGTTTGCCAAGATAGGCCTCTTTACTATCGGAGGCGGCATGGCCAGCGTGCCACTGCTCCAGGATCTGGGCGTCAGGACGGGCTGGTTCACCGAGACAGAGCTTTTGCACATGATAGCCATTTCCGAATCGACTCCCGGCCCTCTGGGCATCAACATGGGCACATATGTGGGTTATACTACGGCCGGAGTTCCGGGCGCCGTCATCGCCACATTGGGCATAGTCCTGCCCACAATGGTGCTTGTCCTCATCATAGCCGGATTTTTGCAGAGCTTCAGCGACAGCAAATATGTCAAGGACGCCATGTACGGTCTGAGACCGGCGTCGGCCGGACTTATCGCCTCGGCCGGAGTGTCTGTGGCCATGCTGTCCTTCATCAACAAAGAGGCCTTCAGCGCCCATGAATGGGGCGCGGTAGTCGAGCCGAAGGCGCTGGTGCTGGCGGCGGTCATCTTTGTGCTGACCAACTATGTGAAAAAGACAAAGGGACTGCACCCCGTGGTATTTATCGCCGGAGCGGCCGTCGTGGGAATAGTATTCCGCTTCGCCGGAGCATAAAATAAAAAAGCCTCGCAAAATGCGAGGCTTTTTTTATTTTTACTTCTCGTCGCGGTTTACGACCTTGACAACGCCCTTCTTATAAAGCAGATATGCCCAGCCAATCGTGATGACGATGGCGACCAGCATGGCGTAGCCCTGATAAGAGGAAAACTTGGGTATCAGCAATACGCCGGCCACCGACATGGCGATGGCTACCAGCGGCAGCATCAGCTTGTTCTTGATGACCGTTTTGCCCTTGCCCTTGCCGAAGGTATTCAAAATCATGCTTCCCATCAGAGCGTGGACAAGATAGTTCGAGGCCGTCTTGAAGGCCGCGGAGGTCAGGATAGGCTGCATGGGAATAAAGACCAGAACGCCTATCGCGCATATGATAACCGTGATAATAGAGGAAATGGCGATGGCCATTGTTCCGACGGCGTCACCCTCGGGGGTGTTGGGCTGTACGCCGGCGAGGGCGTGAGCCGAGATAGCCGCCGGAAGCTTAAGGTTCATGATATTGCCGGTTATGAAGGCAATATAGTTGCCCGAGCCGAGAACGGGGGCATAGCCCAGAACCTCGGATACCGAGGTGGGGCCCATCATGGCGAGCAGGGCTATCGAGGGCTGTATCAGCCATGAAAACTTCGGCATACAGTCATAAACCGTACCGATGACAAAGGGTATGCCCAGCATGAACATCAAAAGCAGCGCGCTTCCGACTCGTCCTATCAGATGTATCTGGTTGCTGTATGTTTTTTCGTCCAGAATGCCGATCTTTTTATCTTCATTCATTATTTAGCCCTCCTTAACCTAAAAGCTTTGCCCACACCAGCGACGACAGCATACCGACAAGCAGGCAGATGGGCATATTGAACTGTCCCAACCATGCCACACCTTTTGACGCGATTTTGTCTATCAGCATGGACAGCAGCACGGCGGTCAGTATAACCATCAGGCCGACAAGTCCGCCCGTCGAAACTCTGATGGGTATGATGACCGACATGATAGCCAGCATAAAGCAGGCGTTCATTATCGGGGAAAATCCGTTGTTCTGGGCGCCGGCCTTTTGCAGGTTCTGGGTCACGGGCTTTGTCAAAATGGCCGACAGCGTCGGGCCCACAAGGGCGCCGATGCTCATGACGAACATGACGGCCACAAAGACCGAGCCGTCGGCTGTCGCCGTGTCGGCGATATCCAGCGACGCCACCGTCGTCTGCGCCGCCATCAGCTCATAGCTGACCGAGCCGACGACGCTCAGACGGAACCAGCTCCACGCCGTGCCAATCATGGCCGACATGGCGAAAAGGCCCACGACTATAGTCAGCGAGGGGACGATGGTAAACAAAATCGTCGAGCGGTTGACCTTGTTCAGCACTTCCTTTGATATTCCAAGCTCCAAGGCTCTTTTGCGCGTCTTGACATAAAAGACCACGCACAAGCCCAGCATGACCGACAGCGCCACGGCGACCAGAGTATAGGTCAGCCCACTGTTGGCTATGTCCAAATAACTCATAAAAAATCCTCCTTACCTGATTGCCCTTTTAAAGGGCTTTTGTTTCTCGCTGCATGACGCAAAGCGCAGCCCGCGTCATATAAAGTTCTTTGGTTGGACATTCCCCCTAAAAGACTATCTTCAAAAATATTTTTTCTGTACATTATTACTATAGCAATAAAGCCGCTATAAAGCAACCCTGCTTTATGTACAAAAAAACCTATAATTTTTACAGCAAAACATACAATAAAATATACAACAAAATATTTTGATATATCTATTGACATTTTTCAAACAGAGGCATATAATACAGATATCAAGAAAAATTGATGTGAGGTGAAGCATGGACAGAAATCAGGAAAACGCCAGAGTTTTCAAAGCTTTGAGCGACCCTAAAAGGCTGGCCATCCTCGACCAGTTGCGCGAGGGCGAAAAGTGCGCCTGCGTTTTGCAGGAGCCGATGGAGCTGACACAGTCGGGCCTATCCTATCACATGAAGATACTTTGCGATTCGGGCCTTGTGGAAAGCCGTCAGGAGGGCAAGTGGACCCATTACCGCCTCAGCCCCTCGGGGGCCGAAAGGGCGATGGAGCTTCTGCGTCGGATAACATCGTCGGTTTAAGTTCTTTTTTTAAAACGCACATCAAAAAATGTTGATTTAACATCTGGAGGTCATGTATGAAAGCGTGGCAGTTTATTTCCGAGCAGCTTCTGGGCATGAAATGGCTGCGCGTGCTGGTCGGCAGGCTTCTGTCGTCCATCGGCGTTGACACAGGGAGCAAAATAGGCGGCAGTCTTGAGTTTTTCCTCTATGACATTTTAAAGATAACCGCCCTTCTCTGCCTGCTGATATTCGCCATATCCTATATTCAAAGCTATTTTCCCCCCGAACGAAGCCGAAAGATAATGGGCAGATTCCGCGGCCTGTGGGCCAATCTGGCCGCTGCCCTGCTGGGCACCGTGACCCCCTTCTGCTCCTGCTCCTCCATACCTCTTTTTATCGGCTTTACGGGGGCCGGGCTTCCCCTGGGGGTGACCTTCTCCTTTCTCATCTCATCGCCCATGGTCGATTTGGGCAGCCTTGTTCTGCTGACCGGCGTTTTCGGCGCCAAAACCGCCGCCCTTTACGTCCTGCTGGGGCTTGTAATAGCCGTGGTTGGCGGATGGCTGATAGAAAAGCTCCGCATGGAAGATGAACTGGAGGATATCGTCAGGCAGGCCTCCGCTCTTTCGGCGGCCGAGGCTCCCGTCATGACGAAAAGCGACCGCCTTTCCTATGCCGCCGCCCAGGTGAGGGAGACCTTTAGAAAGGTCTTTCCCTATATCGTGCTCGGCGTCGGCGTCGGGGCGCTGATACACAACTGGATCCCCTCCGCTTGGGTCGAAAATGTTCTCGGCGGCAATAACCCCCTCGGCGTGCCGATTGCCGTGGCGGCAGGAGCGCCCATGTACGCCGATATCTTCGGCACGGTGCCCGTGGCCGAGGCGCTTTTGGCCAAAGGCGCTCAGCTGGGCACGGTTCTCAGTTTTATGATGGCCGTCACCACCCTCAGCGTGCCGTCGCTGATAATGCTTCGCAAGGCCGTCAGGCCGAAGCTGCTGGCCGTGTTTATCGCCGTATGCGTTACGGGTATAATCTTTGTAGGGTACTTTTTCAACGCGATATCTATATAAAGGCCCTTGCCTTTAAGCGTGGCCAGGGAAGCTTTATGATAATAACTTCCCACGCGGACCCCGTCCGCATAGACAACCCCTCAGTCT
>CANSNO010000032.1 GCA_947648385.1 uncultured Clostridia bacterium | reverse complement strand
GCCTGCGACAGAACGCGCGACTTCGCGCGAGAGTCGCTGCGCTCCCATTAAAAATTGAACATATCAAACATTTATCCAAGTTTAATTATATATGATTTATTTTGAAAAATCAAACAAAAACCCTTGACATCCTGAAAAAAACGGATATAATAATTAATGCAAATTGCGACATTGTGTAACGGTAGCACGACTGACTCTGGATCAGTTTGTCCGGGTTCGAATCCTTGTGTCGCAGCCATTTAAAGCTCCGCTGACGCCTGTCCGCGGAGCTTTAATTTTTTTGCAAATTTCCCTATTGACAACAAGGTCAAAATACTGTATAAAGATTATAAAGGGAGTAGTCAGCACATACTGTGTTTGTCTCGCCGTCAAGACGATGATACATCCGGCGGACAATGAAATGACAAGACTTTGCCGTGGGGCAAGGTCTTTTTTTGTGTCAAAGGGCCCTTGACGCTTAAAACCTTGCTCACGAAACAAAATCTCATCCTTAAGGAGAACTCTCAAAATGAACATCATGCTTTTTGTCCTTTTCGCCCTAGGCGTTCTGCTGATAGTCAAGGGAGGCGACTGGTTTGTCGACGCCGCCACATGGATGGCCGAGGTTTCCGGCATACCGAAGTTTATCGTCGGCGCCACCGTCGTCAGCTTTGCCACCACATTGCCCGAGCTGCTCGTCTCGTCGATAGCAACCTATCAGGGCAAGACGACGATGGCCATAGGCAACGCCGTCGGCTCGGTCATAGCCAATCTGGGGCTTATAATGGCCATCGGCCTTATCTGTATGCCCTCGGTCATCAAACGCTCCCAGATAGCCCTCAAGGGGGCCGTCATGATTCTGGCCTCGGCCTCTCTGCTTGTGCTGACAAAGGGAGGCTCTCTCTCGGTCACATCGGGGCTTGTGCTTGTGGCCATATTCCTCTTCTTCATGTTCGACAACATCCGCGAGGCCAAAGCATCCAACGCCCCCTCGGAAAACGTGCCGAAAGACAAAGCCACGGTCAGGACAAATATATTCAAGTTTATCGGCGGCGCCGCCGGCATAGTCGTCGGCGCGCAGCTTCTTGTTGACAAGGGCAGCGCCATTGCCAGACTTATCGGCATACCCGAAAGCGTCATCGGCCTGACGGCCATAGCCATCGGCACATCCCTGCCCGAGCTGGTGACGACGGTGACCTCCATCATCAAAAAACAAAGCTCCATGTCGGTGGGCAACATTATCGGAGCCAATATTATCGACCTGACGATGATTCTGCCCGTCTGCTCGGTCATATCGGGGGGCCGTCTGACGGTCGAAGCGACTACGGCCGCCGTCGACCTGCCTGTCTCTCTTGTTATCATGGCCATAATGATAATACCGGCCGTAATGAAGGGGCGCTTCTCACGCTGGCAGGGAGCCGCTTCTCTGGCCGTATACTGCGGCTATCTGGGGTATATGTTCTTTTAAGTTTCCCCAAAAAATCTTCAATTTTTCGGGGGCCCCACTTAATTAAATAGATTTTGCCGGAATGAATCCGTCAAAATCATTGCGCCGGATTTCCGGCGAGGGCGTCATAAGACGCCCAAAGTTGTTTATTTATCAAAGGGAGTAGTCAGCGCCTGTGGCGTTTGCCGCGCCGTCAATACGATGATAAATCCGGTCGGCAATGAAATGACGAGACTTTGACGCTTTTCGCGCCGAAGTCTCTTTTTTATATATTTTACATAATCGGCCCCCAAGGGCCGAAAATAATGAAAGAGGAGATGAACCTTATTTGAACCTTTCGCTGCTTATCGCCGGTCTGCTGGCCGGAACGGGGGTATTTCTCGTCGGAGTTCACCTGCTGACCTCCAACGCCGAACAGCTTGCCACCCAGAAAATCAAAACACTTTTTGCCAAAACCACCGACAAGAGGCTTTTAAACGTCGGCCTGGGCGCCGCCGCCACGGCGCTTATACAAAGCTCGGGCGTGACGACGGTACTGATAGTCGGCTTTGTCAACGTGGGGGTCATGAGCCTTTATCAGGCGGCCTCAATGATAATGGGCGCCAATATAGGCACCACCATTACGGCCCAGATAACGGCCCTCAGCGCCTTTCCCGTCACAAAATATATACAGGCCCTTGTCTTTATCGGAATAATGATGTCGATGGTGTGCAAAAAGGACGGACTGAAAAAGACAGGCATGACGCTGGCCGGCCTCGGGCTTATCTTCGTCGGCCTGTCCATCATGTCGGACAGCATGAAGGCCGGGCGCGACGGCATACAGCTGCTCTTTGAGAACGTCACAAGCCCCTTTCTGCTCTTTCTTATCGGCATAATTCTGACGGCCCTGGTCCAGTCAAGCTCGGCCACCACCTCGGTCATCATAGCCATGTCGGTGGCCGGACTGACGATAGGCAGCGGACGAAACGAGATACTCTTCATCATTCTGGGCACAAATATCGGCTCCTGCGTCACGGCTCTCATGTCCTCCATGACGGCCGGGACAAACGCGCGCCGCGCCGCCCTTATATACCTGATGTTCAATACCTTCGGCGCCGGGATATTCTATATCCTGCTTCTGCTTATGCCCGATTTTATGCCCATGACCTTCGGCCGCTGGTTTGCCGCCCCGGCCACACAGATAGCCATGTTCCACACATTTTTCAATGTGGTGTGCACGGCCCTCTTTCTGCCCTTCTGCTCCCTCTTTGTCAAGGCCTCCATGGCCGTTATAAAGGACAAGTCCTCGTCTTCGGCCTCCGAGTCTTTTCTGGACGAGCGTATGCTGGCCTCCCCCTCTCTTGCCGTGGACCAGCTTGAAAGGGAGCTTGTCAGGATGTCCGACGCCGCCATGGCGGCCTTCCGCTCGGGCTATGGCTCCTTTGCCTCAAAAGACGAGGAGCTTATCGGCGACACACAGAGGCTTATAGAGGAGGTCAACTCCATCGGACAGTCGATGGTGGGATATCTCATCAAGCTTTCGGCGCGCAACAGCATGGAGGGCGACGGAGATATATCGGCCCTTCACAGCAGCATCGGCGACGTCATGCGCGTGGCCGAGATAGCCGACAACATGACAAAATACACCAAAAGAGCCATCAACGGCGGCCTGGATTTTTCCGAGCAGGTCAAAAGCGAGCTGAACACCATGGTTGGCAGTATCGACCTGCTCTATGACCTGACAAAGCAGACTGTTGAGGGCGGCCGCGCCTCCCTCCTGCCCCGTGTCGACGCCGTTGAGGATGACATTGACCATATGCGCAAACGCCTTATCGACAGCCATATCGAAAGGCTCAACGCCGGCTCCTGCAGGCCCGAATCCAGCGGCGTGTTCATCAATCTTGTCTCCAACCTCGAGCGTCTGGGCGACCATCTGACATATATCGCCCACGCCATGGCGCAATAGACGGCTATTATTAAAAAGAATTATTACTCACTTTAGTCATAATGTGTTTACAACTTTTAATGTGAGATATGGTATCATCTTGTCATAAAAGATTGGAGAGTGGCAATGACAAGATGAAAAAGCTTATATTCTGGCTCCTTATATATCTCGTTCTCGGCGCCGTAATACCTTTTTTAAAACAGAAGGACATCGGAGACCCCTCGCCCTCGGGGAACGGGCCGAAAGCCTTTTCGGGCGTCTCGCCCCACTGCGACAGGGCCAGACTGCTGACGGGCGGAGACCAGGCCCTTGAGGAGCGCCTGAGGCTTATATCCAACGCCCAAAGGGCGATAACCCTGTCCACCTATGACTTCGCGTCAGACGAAAGCGGCAAAAAGATAATTTCCGCCCTTATGGCGGCCGCCGAAAGAGGGGTCCGGGTGAGGCTCATCGTAGACGGCTTCTGCGCCGACACGAAGATGAAACGCAACAGGTATTTCGCCGCTTTGGCCGGCCGCGAAAACGTTGATATTCTGGTCTACAACCCCATTGACCTTTTGAGGCCCTGGAGAATGATGGGCAGGATGCACGACAAATATTTCATCGCCGACGACAGTCTGGCCATAGTGGGAGGGCGCAATATCTCCGACGCTTTTCTGTCCGACAGCCGCGGCCCCAAGGCCGACAGAGACCTGCTTGTGTATTGCCCCGATCCCTGTCCCGAAAGCTTTATCTCACAGCTCAAGGCCTATTCGTCAAGCGTCTTTTCATCTCCCTACGCACGTCCCTTCAGTCCCTCCCTCACGGCCGCCGCGAGAGCCGATAGGGCCGCCGCCGAGCTGGCGGACATATCCCTCCCCTCCTTTGAAAAGGGCGGCTATATGGGACGCACATACGAGACCGACAGCATCGCCCTGATTTCCAACCCCATTGACATATATTCAAAGGAGCCCACCCTTTTCCGCGCCCTGCTTATGATGATGGACAGGGCAAAAAGGGTCAGGATACACACGCCCTATGTCATATTCAACAGCAAGATGTACCGCGCCTTCGCCCATCTGTGCGGGAAAAGCGACGTAAGCGTCATGCTCAACTCGGCCGAAAGCGGCGTGAACATCTTTGCCAGCGGAGACTATTACTATAACAAGGACAAGATAGCCTCCACCGGCGCCGACATAATGGAATACAGCCAAAGCCCCTATCACGGCAAGAGCATAACCTTTGACGACGATATATGCGCCATCGGCTCTTTCAATTTCGATATCCGCAGCACATATATAAACACCGAGATAATGGCCGTTGTCAAAAGCCGCGAGCTGAGCCGCGCCCTTTCCGAGGATATGGAGCGTTATGAGGCGTCGGCCGTGGGCGTGGGGGAAAACACGTCGCCCCCGTCCCTTGCCAAAAGGCTGGCCTTTTGGACGATACACCGTCTGCGTCTTTTGCGCTCACTGCTTTAAAAAACCTCCGCTGTCAATGACAGCGGAGGCTTTTTTTATTTGCTGATATAATTAAGCGGATTGGTGTGTTTGCCGTTTACCCTTATCTCAAAATGCAGATGGGGGCCGGTGACTCGCCCCGTGGCGCCCACTCTGGCGATATTCTCGCCCTTGGCGACGCTCTGACCCGACTTGACAAGCAGCTTGCTGCAGTGGGCGTAAACAGTGACATAGCCGTTGCCGTGGTCGATGAAGATGCAGTTGCCGTAATTCCCCTTCCAGCCGGCAAAGGTCACCTTGCCGCCGTCGGCGGCGTATATGGCCGTGCCGACGGCTCCGGCAAAATCAACTCCCGTGTGGAAATCGCCAAGGTTCTTGCGGTAGCCGTAGCCCGATGAAAATACGCCGTTTGACGGCTTGCGGAAGGAGCCTGTTGGGGCCTTTGCCGGGGGCTTTTTGGTGCCGACCTCTATGACCTCGCTCTGAGGCTCCTTTGTCACCTGCCAGTTCATGACGACGCGCGAATCCTCCACGCCGTTTATATACACCACGTCGGCCGTCACATTCGCCTCGCCGAAGACGCCGCTCTTTACCACCCTCTGCTGGGTAGTGTAAAGCCGGTCGGTCGTCGTCTTTTCGGTTTCATAGGCTATGCGCTGCACATAGTTTTCGGTGACCGTCTCCTTGACGCCCAGCATGGGCACCGAGGCCGATATGGTCAGGCTGTCCCCCGTGCGAATCTTGTGAGGCTCCAGGCCGGGGTTCATATTGATTATATCATTTACGCTGACCGAGTATTTTTTGGCTATGCCCGAAACCGTGTCGCCCGACTGGACGATATAGGTCACGGCCTCCTTGACGTTGCCCGACATTTTTGCCTGTATCTCCTCCACGGTCAGCTCGGGGGCCTCGATAGAACCCTGAGGCACAATCTGCACATCCTGCACAAACTCCAGCCTGCCGCCGCGGTACTGATAGGTGTTCAGCTCCAGCATACGCTGCTTGAGCAGCTCGAGAGCCGTGCGGCTTTTGTTGGCTCCGATGGGCTGGCCGTTGACAAGCATGACATATTTCGTCGAGACATTGTCCAAGTTCGACATGACATAGTTGGATATATACTCCCTGTCTATCCCACGGACGCCGCCCGAATACGCCATGGAATATGTCACGTCAAGGTCAAGGGTATAGGGATAGCCCGTGTATTCCGAAACCTTGTCCTCTATCTGAGACAGAATCTCCTCCATCTCGCCGCGGCTCGACACGAAGCCGACGGGCACGCCGTTTATCTCGACCTTGATGTCAACCGTCAGAAAGCTCATGGTGCATATGCAGAGGGTGGCCGTGGCCAGCATCATAACGGGGATAAGCCTTCCCCTGCGGCTCCTGCGACTGCCAAGCCTGACGGCCGCCAGCCTGACCTCGGCCATGACCTTGGCCGCCAGCTCGGCCGCCGGCTCGGTATAGACGAAAAGCTTTTCGACAAGCAGATTGAATATTCCCTTCAAAACGGCGGCCGCCTTGCCGAAAACCATGTGCAAAGCCGTCACCGCCATAACGGGCAGGCCCTTTATATCGTGGAGGGCCGAGGCGCGTCCAACGCCGGCCAGTCGGCTCAGATAAAGTCTCGCGGCCACAAACCTGCGCCGCATTACAGCTCCCAGGCGCCTCAGCATCGAAAAGGAGCTTCTTTTATTTATAGAGGCCATTTATTTCCCTTCTTTTGCAGTAAATAAACAGATATACTGTCGGTATAAAATCAAATAAAATTACAAATCGGTAACAACCTGTAACAATTCTACTACAAAAAATGGGAATTGTCAATATTATGCCTCCGCCGTCACACGGCGAGGCCGGGCAGGACCCTGACAAGCAGAAGCCGCCCCTCCTTCACGGCGACCTCGGCCGTCATTCCCGGCAAGACCTCGTTGCTGACGCCGTACTGATACTCACAGGTGATTTCTCCGTCGGTCAACGGATATTTCGCGCCGCGAATTGTAATGCCACCTGCCCTGCCGCTGACGTTCAGCAGGGAAAAATAGGGGTATTCGTCCTTTATGTATGCCGCCCTATTCGACACAATTTCCATCTCCGAAAGGTCGTCCAGCGCCATGGCCCTTTTGCCTTCGGAATCCAGCATCAACAGCAGGGATATGTTGGCCAGCGTGTGGTCGAGTCGTCCGCCGATGACGCCGAGAAACAAAAAGTCCTCAAATCCGCGCTTCAGCGCCTCCTTTACCGCGAAGGCCGTATCGGTATCGTCCTTTTCGCGCGGAAGAACAATGGTCTCAATGTCCAAACGGGGGTTCTCGTGGGAATCAAAATCGCCCACAATCAGGTCGGGCACAATGCCCAAGCCCTCCCTGTGTTTTAAGCCGCTGTCACAGCAGATAAAAAAATCATCCTCGCGCAGATAGGGGCGGACGCGGTCATATTGTCCGATATCGGCTCCGGCGATAATCACACAGCGCCTCATACGCCATCCGCCGCCTGTCCGCCCATAGTCCAGCCCATCTGCCAAAAGGCCAGCTCGTAACGGGAGCAGGCGACGAAGATGTCCACAAGATGCTTTATCTGCTCCTCGGTATAGTGCCTTGTCAGCCTGTCGGTCATTTCAAGCAGCAGGACGTTGGCCTCGCTATAATTAGGGTCTATATAGCCCCTTATCCAATCGCCGTAAAAGGGATGTTCCGCGGCCGAGGGGTTGCGCTCCGCAATCTTGCGCGCGATGACCTCATAGCTGTAGGCGCAGGACAGGATAGCGGCCAGAATCTCCGCCTCCCCCTCCTCATAGGCCACGCGAAGCATATAAGAGGTATAGGAAAGGTTGTCCAGCGCCCGCGGCGTCGCCTCCACTTCCTCCCTCGAGACGGCAAACCTGCCCATATAGCCGCGATGTATGCCCATCTCCCCCTCGGTGAGCAGGGCCACGTATTTGGAAAACAGGTCTATCGTCTCCGGGCTTTTGGCTTTTGCAATGCCCAGCGCGCAGACCTTGGCATATTCCTCCAGATAGAGAAAATCCTGAATGATATAATATCGGAACCTGTCATGTGACAATGTGCCGTTCTGAATACCCAGCACAAAGGGATGCTCGTTATACGCCGTCCAGATATCCCTTGTCGCCTCCAAAAGACGCTCAGTCGTTTTCATGCTCCGCCTCCTTTGCGAACTCGCCCGTCAGGTTAAAGTTGTGCTGCATCGGCCCTCTTCCCTTTCCCAGATCCATCATGGCGCCCAGCGCGCCCGAAAGATAATCCTTTGAACGGCGGATGGAGGTGGGCAGGTCAAAGCCCTTGGCCAAATTGGCGGCAATGGCGCTGGACAGGGTGCAGCCCGTGCCGTGGGTGTTGGGGTTGTCAATTCGCTTGCCGTAAAACCATGTACCCACGCCGCCGTCATAGAGAAAGTCGTTGGCGTCGTTGATATTGTGTCCGCCCTTGAGAAGGACGGCACAGCCGTATGTGTCGCCTATTCTCGCGGCGGCCTCCTCTATGTCGGCCCGAGCGCGGATGGTCATTCCGGACAGTATCTCCGCCTCGGGGATATTGGGTGTGACCACGGCCGCCATGGGCAGCAGGGCGGTTTTCAGCCTGTCCACAGCCTCCTCCGATATGAGCCTGTCGCCGCTGGTCGCCACCATGACGGGGTCGACCACGATATTTTTTGCGTGATAGAAGCTAAGCCGCTCGGCGATTTTATCTATCAGGCCGTGGGAGGCCACCATGCCTATCTTGACCGCGTCGGGCGGAATATCTTCAAATACCGCGTCTATCTGCGCCCCCAAAAAGGACGGGGTCGTCTCGACTATCTCCCTTACGCCGGTGGTGTTCTGCGCCACCAGCGCCGTAATGGCGCTCATGGCGAAAACCCCGTTCATGGTCATGGCCTTCAAATCGGCCTGAACTCCGGCGCCTCCGCTGGGATCTGTCCCGGCGATTGATAATGCTGTTTTCATCATTCCGTCTCCCTTGCATTATTTTTATTGAGCGGCGGAGAGTGGTGCCCCCGGTCCGCCGCTATAATTTGCCTTTATTAAGCTTCGAGGAGCTTCCACAGCTTTTCCGTCCGTGTCAAATCCTCCAAACAGATATCGGCCAGCCTCAGAATCTCATCCCACGCCCTTTCATGGCTGTCATAGACGGCCGCCACGGGGAAGCCGGCCGACTTGGCCGTCCGCAGGGCGTAAAGGGCGTCGTCAAAAACCAGCGTCTCCTCCCTTTTCGTGCCCAGAAAACCGAGAGCCGCCTCGAAAATATCCGGCTCGTCCTTACCGCGCCCCACCTCGCCGCAGGTGAATATGCCGTCAAAGCAGGAAAGCACGCCGCATCGTTTCAGGGCGGCTTCCGCAAGGCGGCGGTCGGTGGCAGTGGCGACGCACAGTCTGACGCCTTTCTCCCGAAGCCTCGCCAGCAGCTCGGCCGCCCCCGGCTTTAAGGGAGCCTCAAAGAGGTAATACCTCTCCAGCACGGCGTTTACCCCCTCTTCGATTTCGCTTACGCCGAGGGTCACGCCGTATTCGGCGCGCAGGTAGTGGGCCGCCTGACGCAGACTCATGGTTTTCAAAGCCTCATTCAAATCCTCCCTCGGCTCATATCCGACAGAGCGCAGATACCTTTCGCCGACGGTATCCCATACCGACATGGAATCGAGCAGCGTGCCGTCCATGTCAAAAACGGCGCCGCAAAGCCTCATGACCTCACCATTTTCTCCGAAAGGGCTCGCAGCTCGCGGCAGGCCTCCTCGATGTTGTCCGCCGAGAAAATGGCCGATACCAGCGCCACGCCGTCAACTCCGCTTCCGGCCAGACTGAGGATATTGCCGCGGTTGATTCCGCCGATGGCCACCACGGGCACGTCAACCGCGCCGCATATGGCCCTCAGCGTCCCGTTTGACATCGGCTCGGCGTCGGTCTTTGTGCCGGTGGGAAACACGGCGCCCAATCCGAGATAATCGGCGCCGTCGCGGACGGCCCGACGGGCCTCCTCGACCGTGTGGGCCGACACGCCCAGAATCATGCTTTCCCCTATCCTGCGCCTGACCTCGCCTGCCTCCATGTCCTCCTGACCCACATGGACGCCGTCGGCTCCACAGGCGACGGCAATCTCCACATCGTCGTTTACAATAAAAGGCACGCCGTACCTGCGGCAGAGGGCGCATATATCCCTCGCCTCCCGAAGAAAATCCTCCCTGTCCAGCTCCTTCTCCCGGAGCTGGACGCAGGTCGCGCCGCCCTTCAAAGCCGCCTCCACCTGCTCATGGAGGGACTGCTTTCCCAGCCATGCGCGGTCGGTGACGGCGTAAAGCAGCATATGACTTCTATCGCACCTCATATCTGGCTCCCTCCTCCAGTGCCGTCGGAGTCAGGCGGTACATGGCGTCGATTATGTAGTTGCGGTAGGAGGCGTTGCCGTCAAGCTCCGTCATGCGGCGAAAGGCTATCTCGCCGCACAGGCCCATGGCGCACACTGCCGCCGCCGCGGCCTCAAGGGGCCTTTCCCTGTTGGCGGTGACAAAGGCCGCCGTCAGGGCTGAGAGCTGACAGCCCGTGCCCGTGACCGACGACATCTCGGGACGGCCGTTGCGGATGCAGAAGGCCCTCTCCCCGTCGGTCACAATATCTATGGCTCCCGTGACGGCGATGACGGCCCCCACGCGTTTGGCAAAGGCCTTGGCAAAGGCAACCGCCCCGTCGAGGTTCTCCTCGGTCACCTTATCCGCCACGTCGGCGTCGACCCCCTTGGTAGTGCCGCTTCCGAGGGCCAGGGTTTTTATTTCCGAGATATTGCCGCGAATCACGGAGAAGCTGACCTCCTCCAGCAGTCTGAGGGCCGTCTCCGTCCTGAGGGTGGAGGCTCCGGCTCCCACGGGGTCAAGCACCACGGGATGGCCCAGCTCGTTTGAGCGTTTGCCGGCGGCAAACATGGTGGGAACGGTGCGCTGATTCAGCGTGCCGATGTTGATGTTCAGTCCGCCGCAAACGGCCGTTATCTCCACCGCGTCCCCCGGGTCGTCGGCCATTATGGGCGACCCTCCGCAGGCCAGCAGCATATTGGCGCAGTCGTTGACCGTGACATAGTTGGTGATATTATGTATCAGCGGAGAGCCTTGCCTGACATTTTCAAAGATTTCCTTAAACACGGTTTTCACTCCTTTTCTCCTTAAAATCAAAAAAACAGGGGCGTCCCGACAGGACGCCCCCTGAAAAAGTACATATTCCCCGGCAACTTCCTCCGGCGGCATTATCCGCGTCAGGTGTAAGGGTCGAAGGTCCACCTTCCTCTCAGCCTGTCCCACAAGCTCCCCTGTTTATTTGTTACCGAAATTATAGCACTTTATATTCGATTTTGCAAGCGGCTTTAACACAGGGTCATTTCCCAAAGTCCCTTAGAAAAACACCGTCATGAAGAACCCGGCGGCCGTCACGGCGCTGCCGAGCAAAAAGGACAGCGCGCAGGGCCAAAAGGGCTTTTTCCTTTTGGCCAGACTGGGCACGGTATATTCGGCCACAATCTCGTCGGCCAGCTCCAGCATCTCCTCGGCCGAGCCTATTTTCTGCCCCTGTCCCTCGGGCGAAATAATAAATATCGCCTGCTCAAAGCCGCTCCTGTCGTTAGGCTGCAAAATTACCGCCTGTTTGGCAACGCCCTTTACCATAACACATTTTCCCTTTCTGCTATCTGTTTTTCCACAAAAATTTTCCATTTTTATGGGAACCCTTTTAATCTAACAGATTTTGCCGGAATAAATCCGTCAAAATCGTTACGCCGCACTTGCGGCGAGGGCGTCACAAGACGCCCAAAGTTGTGCAAAGCACAACTTTTACGGTAGTATTTTTGCCAAAAAGCCCCTTGTTTATTCTATCGATATGACAACGGCCGTCATGTCGTCCCGTCCCTCTCCGGCGCTCATGGCCACCACGTCTGCGGCCGTCAGGCCCTTTTTCGTCAGGCTCTTGGGGTCGGCTATCTCGACGCCGTCGCTTATCATGACGAGGGTATCCCCCTTTCTGACAAAAAGGTCGACAGGCTCAGGCTCTTCCCCTCCCAGCCCCGGCGGAAGCGAGGGTCGGGAATAGGCCGTGACCTCCCCCTCCCTTATGAGATAGCTTTCGGCGGCGCCCCTTTTTATTATTCTGCATGAGCCGGTAAAAAGCTCTACCTCCAGAATATCCAGCGTGGCAAAGCCCCTCGCGCCCCAGCCGGACTTTAAAAAGGGCATGACGGCGGCGACGCTTTCGGTGGCCGTGCAGCCGCTTTTTATAAAGGCGGCGACAGGCTCAAGGGCGCTCTTTGAAAGCTCGGCCGCCTCGGCTCCCGTGCCCATGCCGTCGGATATCATGACTATCTCCCTGCCGTCGGTCGTTTTGAAATTGACGGCCGAATCGCCGCAGCAGCTCTCCCCCTCCTTTTTTCTGACACAGGTGCTTATGAGGGCCGACAGCGTCTCCTTCTCGCGGTAAAGGAGGGCCTGTCCCGATTTATACTGTATTGTCTCCGCCGGAAGAAAGGATATTCCCAGCGCCCCCTCGGCCGACCTGACAAAGGATGGCTCGTCTACCCATTCCCCGGCCTCCTCGAAAACTCCGACCCTCATATGTAGTCTGCCCCGTGAGGAAAAGACCTCGGCCGTAAGGCCCGAGGCATATGCCTTGAGTATCCTCCGAACCTGCTTCTGAGCCAGAGGACGGGGAATATGCTCCCTGACGGCGGCTCCGGCCAGCCCCGACACGGCAAGCCCGAGGCCGTCATACTGCTCCTTCATCAGCGCCTCCCGTCCAAGCTCCTCGGCCCTCTCGGCCCTTCTGCGAAGATACTGGGCATACTCGCGGTTTATCTCGCCGCACAGCCTCTCCTTTTTATAACAGCGCGACCCGAAGGGAGAGGGCAGGTCGTCTCCGCCGATGTGTCCCTTTTCCTTCAGCGTGGGCAGGCAGTCGCAAAGCCAGCCGATGGTGTCCCTGTAATTCTCTATCCAGCAGGCCTCACAGCTGGGACAGTCGCGGCACAGACGGGCCGAGGCCCTGTCAAAAACGACGCAAATGTCCTCCTCGCCCTCCCTTTCCATTCTTTTGGCCGAGCTTTTGGAGAGGGAGGAAATGGCCCTGCCCAGATCTTTCAGCACCTGCGAGACCCCCTCGGCCGAGGGTTTGGAGGCCAGCCGGCTCCCCTCGCCGTCGAGGCTTCCCACCCCGTCGGGCAGTAGCAGAAACACCGACGCCGCCGTGAACATATCGTATATACAGCCCATGGCCCTCGGGTCTCCGAAGCCCCAAACCATACACCCTATGCCCGACAGCAGATGTATCATGGCAAAGGATATCCTGCCGTTTTTCGGCAGCAGCCCCGATATAACGGCCGCCAGCCCGAAAGCGGCGGCGAAAAAGGGGCCTCCTCCCATGGCCATATCCATGCAGGCCCCGAGAGCCAGCCCCAGCGCCGCGCCGCCAAAGCCCCTGTTTTCATATGTGACGGCCATTGTCATCAGTATGCCGGCGGCGTTTGACGGCGACAGAAGGCCGAATATTTTCACATCGGAAAAGGCCGTCATAAAGCAGGCGGCCAGCACGCCCGTCCTGACCTTTGATTCCGCGGGCAGCATCAGGCAATAGCACAGCCCCGTCGTCAAAAAGCCTTCAAATATTAAAAGCGGGAGCCGCCCACCTCCGCCGACAAAGGCAAAAGGAGCTTTTATAACCATTACGACGGCGGCCAGCATGGGGGGCAGATAAAGCTCTCTGCCGTTTTTGCCCTCCAGCAGAAAGGCGTCAAAGGCCAGCGACAGTATAATGGCCGCCGAATAGAGTATTCCCTCCCTGCCGTAGACCATCAGATAGGAAACAAAGGCGCCGCCGCACCCCCAGAGCTTGTCCTCCTCCTCAAGGGACATGGCGTAACACAGGCCGAAGGGCCTCATATAGTCCATCAGACTCCCTCCGGCCATGATAAAGGCGGCCAAAAAAGCCGCCGCACCGTGGTATTTCGCGGCCAGCCGGGACAGGCGGTCAAGGAGACGCGGTTTTTCTTTCAAATTTGACCTTTCCATATATTTCCTCCCAAAAGATATCTTTTACCATTATATTCCATTTATCTATGGCATTTTATCGGGAAATGTCCGCGGAAATATATGTTGTTTTTAATATCGCAACGCGATATTATATAAACAGGCGGCAAGCCGCCGTGAAAAAGGAGTTTAATATGAAATACAACACGGTACTTATTGATTTGGATGACACCCTGCTGGATTTCGGCGCGGCGTCAAGAGCCTCGCTTAAAGGGCTTTTGAAAAAGCTGGGACGGGAGCTGACCGAGGAGGAAATTGACCGCTTTGAGGCGATAAACTCGGGCTGCTGGAGTGAACTTGAGCAGGGCGTCATTACGCGAGATCAGCTTTCCCGCAAGCGTTTTGACTTATTTTTTGATGAAACGGGTATTGATTTTGACCCTTTGGAGGCCAACGATCTCTTCCGCCTCGGCCTGTCGGAAAGCGCCGTGCTTGTCCCCGGCGCGAAAGAGCTGTGTGAAAGCCTGAAAAATAAAGTCGACCTCTACCTTGTGACAAACGGCTTTATAGAGACCCAGAACAGGCGCATTGCCGCCGCCGGGCTGGAGGATATGTTCAAGGCCCGTTTCGCCTCCCAGCAGATAGGCTATTCCAAGCCCGACGGGCGCTTTTTCGACGCCGTATTCGCCGATATCGGCGAGGACAGGCGTAAAAGCGCGATCATCCTCGGGGACAGTCTGACCTCCGACATGGAGGGAGGCAGGAGGGCCTCCATCGCCACCTGCTGGTTTAACCGTCTCGGCGGAAAGCCCACCGCCGACTGCGACTTTGTCATAACCTCACTTGACCGTTTTATCCCCGATGTGCTAAATAAATAAAAAATATCATTTATTGAGATTTTTTATCGCGAAAGGAACACTTTTTCAAATTTATAATAAGCCATTGACAGGAAAACCGAAATAAATATAATATTTTTTGGCGGCCAACGGCCGCTTAAAAATAGCTTCGGGAGGCCTGAAAAATGACCCTTTTCACCTGGGAATACTTTGCCGAAGTATTCCCTCTTATTTTAAGCAAGCTCGACGTCACCCTGACCCTGACCGTCATAGCCTCGTTTTTCTCTCTGGTCATCGGCGTCATCTTTGCCCTTATCGGATATTACAAGATAAAGGGCCTCAACCTGATTTTGAAGGTGTGGAGCTCCTTCATGAGGGGCACCCCGGCCGCCACGCAGGTGTTTTTCTTCTATTACGGCCTGGCCAATTTCAGCTCTATCATCCTCAATATGTCCCCCACTGTGGCCGTGGCCGTCATAATGAGCCTAAATATGAGCGCCTTTGTGGGCGAATCCATCCGCGGCGCGCTGATGTCGGTCGACAACGGCCAGCGCGAGGCCGCCATGTCGCTGGGAATGTCGGGCTTCCAGATGACGACCCGAGTCATCCTGCCCCAGGCCGTCAGGGTCGCCCTGCCGCCCCTCTTCAACGATATCATCAACCTTTTCAAGATGTCCTCTCTGGCCTTTCTTGTGGGCGTCAGAGACGTCATGGGCATCGCCAAGATAGAGGGCGCCAACAGCTTCAAGTTCTTCGAGTGCTATGCCTGCGTCATGCTGATATATTGGGTGATAACCATGTGCCTGACATATGTGCAGAAGCACCTCGAAAAGAGATTCAACGCAATTTATTAAAAATATCCGCGGCAAAACCGCCGATATATACTAAAGACCTTGAATATGCTAAGAAAAAGGAGTAAAATTAAAATGAAAAAGTATTTAGCCTTTCTCATGGCTGTCCTGATGACATTCGCCTTTATGACGGCCTGCGGAAACAAGGACGAGGGTTCCGAAAACAATAACGAGAACGAAATCACCGACAATAACAACGAAGAGCCCCGCAAGATAATACTGGGTACCACCGGCAGCGGCGAGCCCTATACCTACATCGACGAGAACGGCAACTGGACCGGTTGCGAGGCCGACCTTTGGGCCGAGATAACAAAGCGCACCGGCTGGGAGATAGAGCTGAGGCAGGTCGGAGACACGGCCTCCCTGTTCGGCGATCTGGGCTCCGGCCGCGTTGACGTCGCCGCCAACTGCTACGCCATCACCGAAAAGCGCCTTGAGACATACATCGCCTCCGACCCCATTTATGCCGACGCTCAGGTCGTCATCGTCAAGCCCGACAGTTCCTATCAGACGCTGGAAGACCTTAGAGGCAAAACAATGGGCGTCACAGCCGGTCAGGCCGCCCAGTCGACAGTCGAGGCCATCGCCCCCGATTATGACCTGGAGGTCATCACCTACGAGGATTCGGCCGCCGGCTTCCTGGATTGCGCCAACGGCAGGGTCGAGTCCTACGCCAACACGGTCACCAACATCGAAAAGGCCGAGCGCAGCCAGGGCCTTGAGTTCCGTATGCTTGAGGAAAAGCTGTTCGGCAACAACGTGGGCTGGTGGTTCGCCGACACAGAGGAAGGCGCCGCCCTCCGTGACGAGGTCAACGAGGTTCTTGCCGAAATGCACAAGGACGGAACCATCTCCGAAATAGTCACAAAGTGGTTCTATCAGGACCTGACCGAGCTTATCAGCGACGAGTGGCTGACGGCTACAAAATAATCCAAACACAAAAAAAGGAAGCATATTGATGGTCGAAGTAAAAAATCTTTCCAAGACCTTTGACGGTCACACCGAGGTTCTTAAGAATATAGACCTCAATGTCAAAAAGAACGACGTCGTGGCCATTCTCGGCCCCTCGGGCACCGGCAAATCGACGCTGCTCAGATGCCTCAACTATCTCTGCGAGCCGACAACCGGCACCATCCGCATAGGCGACGTCACCGTCGACGCCGCCCACCACACCAAGCAGGAGGTCAGAAACCTGCGCCGCAAATCGGCCATGGTGTTCCAGGGCTACAACCTGTTCAAGAACAAGACGGCCAAGGAAAATGTCATGGAAGCCCTTGTCACCGTGCAGAAAAAGTCAAAGGCCGAGGCCGAGGAAACGGCCATCAGGCTGCTTGACAAGGTGGGTATGCTCGACCGCAAGGATTTTTATCCCTCCAAGATGTCGGGCGGACAGCAGCAGCGCGTGGGCATAGCCCGCGCCCTTGCCGTAAACCCCGATGTTCTGCTTTTTGACGAGCCGACCTCGGCCCTCGACCCCGAGCTTGTGGGCGAGGTGCTGAACACCATCCGCCAGCTGGCCGAGGAAGATTCCACAATGATTCTCGTCACCCACGAGATACGCTTTGCCCGTCATGTGGCCAACCGCATTATATTCATGGACGGCGGCGTCATAGCCGCCGACGGCTCTCCCGAGGAGATAATCGACAACCCCGAAAATCCCCGTCTGCGCCAGTTTCTCAACTTTGTTTCAAAATAAAAAACTTTATCCCCACGGGTTTGCCCGTGGGGATAAACCTATATTAAAGGAGAAAATCATGATTACTCAGCTTATAAAAGAAAAGGCCGCCGAAATTGAGCCCTCGCTCATAGCTTTCCGCCGCGACCTGCACAGAAATCCCGAGCTTTCAAACGCCGAAAGCCGCACAGCCGCCCGTATCGCCGAGGAACTCGGCAAGCTGGAGGGCATGGAGGTCGTCACGGGTCTGGCCGGAGGCACGGGAGTCATGGGAGTGCTGAAGGGTCTCAAGGGAGAGGGCAAAACGGTGCTTCTTCGCGCCGATATCGACGCCCTGCCAATAGAGGAGGAAAGCGGTTTGCCCTTCTCCTCTCAGAACAGCGGAGTTATGCACGCCTGCGGCCACGACGGCCATGCCGCGTGGCTTTTGGGCAGCGCCAAAATACTCTCCTCCCTGCGCTCCGAATTAAAGGGCACGGTCAAGTTTGTATTCCAGCCGGCCGAGGAGGGCGGCGGCGGAGGCCGCAGGATGGTGCAGGAGAGCAAGGTTCTTGAAAACCCCGCCGTCGACGCCGTTTTTGCCTCCCACGCCTGGCCCGAGATAGACGCCGGGGAAATACACATCGCCACCCGTCCGGCCTTTGGTTTTGCCGGAGGCTTTACCGTCAAGGTAGTCGGAAAGGGCGGCCACGGCTCCTGGCCTCACGAGTGCGTCGACCCCATCGCCGTCGCCAACCAGATATATAACGGCCTCCAGCAGATAGTCTCACGCAGGCTCAACGAAACGGCGGCCCGTGTCCTCTCGGTCTGTACCATCCATTCTGGGCCTCAGAACAAGAGCAACATAATTCCCGACTGCTGTACAATGGAGGGCACCATCCGCTCGGACAGACGTGACGTCATGGAGGAAATGAAGGCTCAGATAGAGGCCGTTTCCAATGGCATAGCCGAGGCAAACGGCGCGATAGCAGAGGTTACAACGCGCTCGGGAGAGGCCGTCATAAACACCCCCGAGGCTATCCCCTTCTGCGTCGAGGCCGCTTCAAAGATAATCGGCGCGGAAAATGTCAAGATAGACAACGAACCTCACCTTGGCGGCGAGGATTTTTCCGAGTATATCAGCCGCGTTCCCGGCGTTTACTTTTTTACCGGCATAGCCACCCCCGAGACAAAGGGCAGGTTCGGCCTGCACAGCAGCCGATTTATCCTCGAGGAATCGGTGCTGGCAAAGACGGCCGCCGTCATGGCTCAGATAGCGGCGGATTTCCTTGAAAAAGGCGGATTTTAATACATCCGACAGTTAAAAAGACGGCCCCAACGGAGGCCGTCTTTTTTTTTATTCTTTTTTTGCCTTAATCGCGAAAAAAACGCCCTGAAGAAGGTCGTAAACGCAATGTCCGCACATTATATAATAAAAGCTTATAGCATTGCCGAACCTGTCCCAATAGGGGTTCAGCATGGCCAGCATGAATATCAGCAGCCCGATTCGCATTGCCAGCAAGCCCCTGCTGTGGCCCAAAAGGTATGACACATGAGCACGCAGAGAGACGAGGCCGATGTTGACTATGCCAAAGCCGTACATCGTGGCGTTTATTCTGACCCACTCATTCTCCATATCCAGCATCTCACGGGCAAGGTATTGATTCCAGCGCGCTATTTTCTGATATAGAAAATACCAGAGATTCATCAGGATAAAAAGGCCGATATATGCGAAAAGAAGCCGCGCCCTTTTATTTTTCTTCATGGACTGTTATTCCCCCATAGTTTTGAGCGTGTGGAGAATAAGGTCTATGGCGCGGTTGACGTTTTTCTTTCTGCCTGTGTCGGGGGCGGCCAGAGTTTCGGTCAACAGACTGTCGGCCGTGTAAAGGGTCAGACGCTCGACTCCTTTGGCCTCGGCTCTGTTTTCTGTCATGGCCACCAGCAGGTCGTTATAGGAGGCGTTTTTGTCCAGCTCCATCAGGTCAAAAAGAACGGGCAGAACCCTCTCCCACAGCAGTCTTTGAGGGTTTACGCGCCGGCTTATCTTGAGCAGCTCGGCCGCCTGCATGATGACCTCGGGCGGCAGCCTGTAAAGCCCCTCTTCGCAAGAGAGCTTTGTCTCGGTCAGATAATAGCGCCTGCCGCCCAAATCCATCAGCGCCTTGAGGCCGTCGTAATATCCCAGTCTGATATTTCTAACCGAACGCGCGGGGGCAAAGCGCATGAGCGAGCCGAGGTCCTCGCTGGGGCGGATGGTGACGACCCTCTTGTCCTTGTCGTTATATCTCGTCACGCCGACGGCGTTTGTCCTGACGGCTATGACCCTGTCACAGCCGCGCTCCAGCAGCATATTGACGGGGCAGTTGTCGTAAACGCCGCCGTCGACAAAGGTCGTCGGTCCCATTCTGACCCTGCGGAAGCCCGGGAAGGCGGCGCTTGCCAGAATATATGTGGGGATATTTTCGGCCGTCATTTCGTCCTTGAAAATCTCGACGGCCCTGAAATCGGGCAGGGCGAAGGTGACTATGCCGAAATCTATCGGGCTTTCCATCAGCTTTTCCGGATGGACATAACGGTCAATGATGGCTTTCATGTTGGTGTTGTCTACGCCGCCCTCGGATATAAGCGCCTTAATTCCCGAAAGGGCATCGGCCAGCCCGGACATATCCATACCCTTTATGTTTGAATATATAAGCTTCTCGTCCTCGGCCGTAAAGACGTCCTTGCCGCTTATGGTCTCCCACAGCTTTTCCGCCACCTCAAAGTCGCCCTGAACCAGCAAAGCGGCGTTCATGGCGCCGATGGAGGTGCCGGCTATGACGTCGGGAGGATAAATCCCCCCCTCCATACAGGCCTTTACCGCGCCGATATGATAAGCGCCT
The DNA here is from genome assembly GCA_947648385.1 of uncultured Clostridia bacterium. Taxonomy (GTDB): domain Bacteria; phylum Bacillota; class Clostridia; order Oscillospirales; family Butyricicoccaceae; genus RGIG1902. The sequence goes on along the minus strand of CANSNO010000032.1, from coordinate 114 downwards.
TTGGCTCCGCCGCCCTCGAGAGCTATGCCAAGCATTGTCAAAACTCCTTTTTAAATATGTTAGGCACAAGGCGCTGCTTGTCTTCAATGATAATGTCGAGAAGTGTCTGCAAAT